>JAEZKX010000037.1 GCA_023436025.1 Pseudomonadota bacterium
AGGAGCACCTGGTGCTGTATCGCGCGCTGGCGGTGCAGCAGCTGCGGCTGGCGCGCGTGCGCGGCAGGCTGGACGCCGAGGCGCTCGCGCGGCTGCGCGACAGCATCGGCTAGCAATCCGTTCCACGCGCTGCACACGGGTGGCGGCGTGCGCACGGCAGCCGACCGGGCGCCCTCGTGCACTGCTGCACCTGGCCGGCAGCAAGCGCCACCCGCGGTCGGCGCCGCGCATCGCGTCGTGGAAGGGCCACCGCGCCCCCGGACACGCAGGGACACGGGATACTGGGGCATGGCCCGACCCGACCTCCATCGCCTGCTCTATGTCAGCTCCGCCGTCCAGGAGCTCTCCGCCCGCGCGCTGGAGGACCTCCTGGCCCTTGCGCGCGCGAAGAACCGCGCGCGGGACGTCTCCGGGGTGCTGCTCTATGCGGACGGCAACTTCATGCAGTTGCTCGAAGGGCCGCGCGAGACCGTGCGAGCGACCTTCCGGCACATCGAACGCGACGCCCGCCACCATGGCCTGATCGTTCTGCTCGACGCACCAGCGGACGAGCGCCTGTTCTCGCAATGGTCGATGGCCTATTCCGCCGCCACATGGGGCGAACTCGGGGACGTGCGCGCGGCTTGCCGCACGTCGACGCATGCGGCCGTGCAGGTGCTGAAGGGGTTCGCCGTGAACACGTCGCGCTTCGCGATACCGTGAAGCGATAGCGTCGAGCGCAAAAGCGAGCGCCTGGCGGTAGCGACGTACATCCGCCGGGGCGGCCGCCAAGGCCGGGGTGAACGAGGATCGAAGGTGGCCTGCCCGGAGGGAATCGAACCCCCGACAACCTGCTTAGAAGGCAGGTGCTCTATCCAACTGAGCTACGGGCAGAGCGGGAGAAGAAAAAGATGGTCGGAGCGATAGGATTCGAACCTACGACCCTCTGGTCCCAAACCAGATGCGCTACCAGACTGCGCTACGCTCCGAATCCCGGCATTCTACCGGGGCGCCGTCGCTACCGCGAGGCGCTGTTGGTGCAGTTGCTGGAACCAGCACTGTCGGGCGAGGGATCTGGCGTCCAGCGGACGCTCGGCCGGAGGCGGCTATCCCAGGACAGCGACCGCACGATGAAGTCTCACCGGGCGCTAGCGCCAGCCCCGGCGGCCAGCGCGGTGTGGACGTCCGCTATGGCATTGGCACCGTGGCGGCCCGCACGCCGGGCGCGACCCTCGCTTCCGGCCGAGCGACTGCGCGCACGCGCCGGATCCGGACCGTCGCGCGTCAGGCCTGCGCCCACTCCGCCGGCACCGGCACCAGCATCTCGAGCGCGCGCTGGCCGTAGGCCTTGCCCAGGGCGTCGATGCGCATGGAGGCCATGCCGCCGCCGCCCAGCGCCTCGCCGATCAGGAAGTTGAAGGCATGCAGGCCCGGCGCCTCGTAGCGCACCACGGGTCCCTGCACGGTGCCGGCGAAATGCGCGGCCAGGCGCTGCGGCGTCAGCACGCGGCGCAGGTGGTCCATGTACCGGGCGTCGCGGGAGAAGATCGCGATGTTGGAGCTGTCGCCCTTGTCGCCGGAGCGCGCATGGGCCAGCTGCAGCAGCGGCACCTCGACCCAGGCCGGATGGTCCGGGGCGGTCGCGGGCTGCGGCGGCACCCTGGCGGCCGGCGCTTCCCCGCCTTGCGGGATGGCCACGGTGAAGGGCGCGGCCCCGCCCACCTGCACACGCACCGCGGGCGCGGCATCCTTGTCGATGAAGAAGGTGAACAGGCGCACCACGGGCGTGGCCTTGGGCCGCCCGCCGATCAGCGCCGCCGTGCCCTGCGCGAAGCTGAGGCCGGCCGAGCCGACCTCGCGCGCGAACAGCTCCAGCGCCTTGGGGTCGGCATGCTCCACCACCAGTCGCATCACCACCTCGCGGCTGGCGCGGGCGCGGCTGGCCTCCAGGTACACGGCTTCGCCGCCCAGCGCCTCGACATGGGTGCGGGTGAAGTCCGGCAGGCCGCGCGCGGCGAAGCGCATGCGGGCGCGCTCGACCAGCGCCAGGGCGCTGCGTTCGGCCTTGCGCACCGCGTCCACGCCGATGATGGCCGCCAGGGCCACCCCCCGGAAGCCGTCCTGGTAGGTGGCCGACACCTTGTACTGGCGCGTCGGCGGCTTGCCGCGGGCGCCGCGCACGCGCACGCGGTCGGCGCCTTCGGCCACGACGGTGACCTGGGAGAAGTCGGCGATGACGTCCGGCAGCACGTAGGCGGCGGGGTCGCCCACCTCGTACAGCACCTGTTCCGCGACGCCGGCCGGCTCGACGAGCCCGCCGGTGCCGGCGGGCTTGGTCAGCACGAAGCTGCCGTCGGCTTCGCATTCGGCGATCGGGTAGCCGATGTTCTCCCAACCCGGCACGCGCTCCCAGTCGGTGAACAAGCCGCCCGTGGCCTGCGGCCCGCATTCGAGGATGTGGCCCACCAGGCTGCCGGCGCCGAGCCGGTCGTAGTCGTCGGCGGACCAGCCGAACGCGTGCATCAGGATGCCCAGGGCCAGCGCGCTGTCGGCGCAGCGGCCCGTCACCACGATGTCGGCGCCCTCGTGCAGCGCCGCCGCGATGGGCTGCGCTCCGAGGTAGGCATTGGCAGTGAGCAGCTTGGCGGGCAGCGGCGCGCCGCTCACGTGCTCGCGCACGTCCTGCGCGCGCAGGGTCGCGGCCATCGGCAGCAGGTCGTCGCCGGTGACCACGGCGACTTTCAGCGCCAGGCCGGCCTCGGCGATCAGCGCCTCCAGCGCCCGCTTGCAGCCTTCGGGGTTGACGCCGCCGGCGTTGCTGACGACCTTGATGCCGCGCTTCGCGATCTCCGCCAGGTGCGGGCGCAGGTAGGCGACGAAGTCCGGTGGCCAGCCGGCTTCCGGATCCTTCATGCGGGCCCGGGCCAGCAGCGACATGGTCACCTCGGCCAGGTAGTCCATCATCAGGTACTGCACGTCGGCGCGCACCAGCTGCTCCACCCCCAAGGGGCTGTCGCCCCAGGCACCGGAGGCGCCGCCGATGCGCACGGTCTTGCCAGCGTCACTCATGCCTGCTCCCCTTGCGGCAGCGTCCAGCGCGGCGGCCGCTTCTCGTTGAACGCGGCCAGGCCCTCGCGTGCGTCGGAGGTGTTGGACGCCACGGCGATCTGGGTCTCGGCGAAGGCCAGCGCCTCGTGGAATTCCATCGCCTCCATCGCGGCGATGGCGTACTTGCCGCGCTTGAGCGCCACCGGCGAGTTGGCGGCGATCTTCGCCACCAGCGCGTCGACCCGGGCGTCGAGCTCGGCATAGGGCACGACCGCGTTGGCGATGCCGATGGCCAGGGCCTCGCGCGCGTCGATCAGCTCTCCGGTCAGGCACAGCATGTTGACGTGGCGCGGATGGATCATGCGGCGCAGGTAGACCTGCACCTGCATGGGAAACACGCCGACCTTGGCCTCGGGCAGCCCGAAGCGCGCATGGTCGGCGACGATGCACAGGTCGCACAGCGCCATCAGGCCCATGCCGCCGGCCACGCAGGCGCCGTTGATGCGGGCGATCAGCGGAATGCCGAGGCCACGCGCGAAGCGGGCCACCCGGCCGAAGTTGGTCATCGGCTCGTCGGCACCCTCGGTGAAGATGCCGGTGCCGCGCGTCAGATCGGCGCCGGCGCAGAAGGCCTTTTCCCCGCGGCCGGTCAGCACGACGGCGCGCACCGCCGCTTCGGCGGCGGCCGCACGCAATGCCGCATCGATGCCTGCGATGACCTCGGCATTGATTGCATTGCGGCGCTCCTCGCGGTTGATGGTGACCCACAGCGCCGGGCCGCGGCGCTCGCTCAGGACGACGGGTTCGCTCATGCTCGCTCCTCCGGTCAACAGGACTTGGGCAGGCCCAGCTCGCGCTCGGCGACGAAGTCCAGGATCATCGCGCGCGGCACCGAGGCTGTCACGCGCCGCAGTCCGTGCAGCAGACCGGTGGCAGGATCGCAACGGCGCCCAGACGCCGGCAGACGTGTCCGGAAGCAGCCTTCCCTGGGGCCCGTGTCCGATGCGCCATGGCGCCATCCGGCCGGTCCCGGAGCGCTTGTCAATCCTCCCTGGCAGCGGCCAGCCGCTCCAGGAACAGCGGCCAGGCCTCGGGATTGATCAGGTTGCGCGGCCGCTCGCCGCGCAGCGCAGCGGCGATCTGGTCGGCGGCCAGGCGCGCGGCTTCGGTGCGCGACTCGATGGTGGCGCCGCCGATGTGCGGCGTGCCGATCACGTTGGGCAGCGCCAGCAAGGGATGGTCCGGCGGCGGCGGCTCCATGTCCCAGACATCGAGGCCGGCCCCGCCGAGATGGCCGCGGCGCAAGGCCTCCAGCAATGCCTGCTCGTCGTGGATGCCGCCACGCGCGGCGGTGACGAAGAAGGCGCCTGGCTTCATGCGGGCGAACTGCGCCGCACCCAGCAGCCCGCGGGTGCGCGCGTTGAGCGCGCAGCAGACGGCGACATAGTCGGACTCGGCCAGGAGGTCGTCCAACGCCATGCGTTCGGCGCCGGCCGCGGCCAGCGTCTCGTTGTCGGCATGGCCGGTGTGCACCAGCACGCGCGCGCCGAAACCCGCGCCGCACAGCCAGGCCAGGCCGCGGCCGACGTTGCCGAAACCGATCACGCCGACGGTCTTGCCACGCAGGTTGCTGCCGACGAAGTGGGCGCGCTGCAGGTCGGGGATCACGTGCAGTTCGCGGTCGGCCTGCACCAGCTTCCTGCCCAGGGCCAGCATCAGGGCCAGCGTGTGCTCGATGACCGCCTGCGCATTGGCGCCGCCGGCCTGGTGGAAGGCGGCGATGCCGCGTCGCGTGCATTCGGCGACGTCGACGGTGTCATGGCCGGCGCCGATGGTCGAGACCACCAGCAGCCGCGGCGTGCGGTCGAACAGGGGCGCGGCCGCCAGGTACTCGGGTGGCAGTTCACCGACCTGCGAGCTCACCTGGTAGACGTGCGCGCGTTGCAGGACCGCGGCGGCCGACGCGGCGGGCGTCTGCGCCGTGATGCCGTCGACCTGGAAGTCGCCCAGTTCCTGCAGGCGCTGCAGGAACAGCGGGAGGCCGAAGCCATTGAAGTGGAAAAGGTGCCAGGGGGGCAAGTGCAGTCCTTCAGTCGGTCAAGCCATCAACAGATCCGGTCCAGCCGCCAGGCCGCCTCCATGTTCAGCCCTGCGCCTGGATGCGTGCCGCGGCGGCGCGCAGCGCCTCCACCGCCTGTTCGCGCTGGCGTTCCATGCGGTTGCGCGTGCCGGCGGCGGTGAGCACGTAGAAGCCCTGGTTCCAGCGGAAACCCACCGAAACGGTCAGCGCGTCCTCGACGCTCTCTTCCACGTTCTCGAACCAGCCCCGTTCGAGCGAGCGCTCGATGTCGGCCAGCAGCGCCTCGCGCGAGGTCACGGTCTGCGCCGTCAGCGGCTGCAGGTCGAGCGCCTCCACCACGGCGCGGCGCCGCTCGGGCTCCAGGCTGCCCAGCACGCACTTGCCGGCGGAGGTGGCGTAGAGGTTGCGCACCTGCGAGCCCACCGTCACCAGGAAGCGCAAGGGGTCTTCGGGCGCGCACACCACGAGGTAGGTGAGGCTGGCATCGCGGGCGCGGCCCAGCGACACGGACGCATGCAGGCTGCTGCACAGCGCATCGAGCACCGGCTGGGCGCGCTGGCCCACCGGATCGTGCTCCACGATCTGCTCGCCCAGGTGGAACAGCCGTCCCGTCGGGTAATAGCCGCCGCGCGGCCGCACCTCGTACAGGTAGCCGCGCTCCTGCATCGCCTGGATGACGTCGTGGCAGCTCGACTGCGGAATCTCGAGCAGTCGCGCGAGTTCGGTCAGCGACAGCGGCTGCTTCTGCGCGGCGAAGATCTCGAAAACTTCCAGCGTCCGTTGGACGATTTTCGACATGCGGGGATCATAGGGGAGCAGGTCACGCAGGATGGCGCCGTCCCTCTGCTGCGCCCGCGCCAGCGATGCAACCTGCCCGGCCGTGCCGCCGCTGGCGAACGGCTGGGCCAGCGCTTTCCCGCCGCGCGGGCACAGCCTGCGCATGCTTCGCGGGCCAACGAAAAACGCGGCCCATGGCCGCGTTCCCTGCCGAAGCGCCGAAGCCGCGCTTACAGCTTCACGTACTCGTACTCCACCGGGTTCGCATTGATGCCGCGGTCCGGCGGCGCGATCCAGGCAGCCATCTTGCCGGGCTCGGTCACGCGCTGCATCAGGCTCTTGACGAAGGACACGTCCGCGTCGGTCGGCAGCCAGTCGCCCTTCTTCGCGTCGAACTCGGCCTGCGAAATGGGCTGGCCCTCGGGCGTGGTCGGCACGTTGGCCCAGACGCCGACCTGGCGGCGGAAGCGCGTCGAGGGCAGCTTCAGCTCGAAGGGCACGCCGGCGCGCTTGATCGCCATGTTCCAGCGGGTCACGCCGACATTGCAGTCCTTGACGTATTCCAGGCGGGTCACCTCGTTGATGCCGTTGCGCACCGCCACCTGCTCGTCCTTCACGCCGCCCTGGCCGTCCGGCACCTGGATGGTCATGGCGGTGTCCACTTCGCGGTGGTCGGCGAACTTGGCTTCGTCCGGCCGGCCCTTGATGCCGTTGGCGAAGTAGTTGGCGGCGTTCGACGAGGACTCCGAGCCGAACAGGTCCAGCGAGCTGGAGAACCAGAAGTTCATGAACTTCTGGATGGTCGGAAGGTCGATGGCGCCGGCGTTGCGCACCTTCTTCCAGTCGTCGGTGTCCAGCTCCTTCATCACTTCCAGCGTGCGCTTGATGACGCGGCCGACGCCGGTCTCGCCCACGAACATGTGGTGCGCCTCCTCGGTCAGCATGAAGCGCGTGGTGCGCGCCAGCGGATCGAACGCGCTTTCGGCGAAGGACTTCAGCTGGAACTTGCCGTCGCGGTCGGTGAAGTAGGTGAACATGAAGAACGACAGCCAGTTGTCCATGGGCTCGTTGAAGGTGCCCAGGATGCGCGGCTTGTCGCTGTCGCCGGAATGGCGCTGCAGCAGTTCCTCGGCCTCCTCGCGGCCGTCACGGCCGAAGTGCGCATGCAGCAGGTAGACCATGGCCCACAGGTGGCGGCCTTCCTCCACGTTCACCTGGAACAGGTTGCGCAGGTCGTACAGCGACGGCGCGGTGTGGCCCAGCATGCGCTGCTGCTCGACCGAGGCCGGCTCGGTGTCGCCCTGCGTCACGATCAGGCGGCGGAAGGTGGAGCGGTACTCGCCGGGCACGTCCTGCCAGACGTCCTCGCCCATGTGGTCGCCGAAGCCGATCTTGCGGTTCTCTTCCTTGTCCGCCAGGAAGATGCCCCAGCGGTAGTCGGGCATGGGCGTGTAGCCGTACTGGGCCCAGCCCTGCGCGTCGACGCCGACGGCGGTGCGCAGGTAAACCTCCTTGGCCTTGAAGTCGCTCGGGCCCATTTCGTCCCACCAGTTGAGGAAGGCGGGCTGCCAGTGCTCCAGCGCGCGCTGCAGCTGCCGGTTGTCGGCCAGGCTCACGTTGTTGGGGATCTTGGCTTGCAGGTCGATGGTGCTCATGGCTTTTCTCGAAAGGGATTAGGGGCTGGAGGCTAGGGACTAGGGAGGGACGGTCGCGGGCTCAGGACCAGAGGGACGGGACCGGGGCCGTTTCCCCAGCCCCCAGCCCCAGCCTCTAGCCCCTTGGCAACTAGACCCTCTTCCAGTCGAACTTCGCCTTCTTGCCGGTGCCGAACAGCTTCAACGCGCCTTCCTCGCCGACGGCGTTGGGGCGGATGAAGATCCAGTTCTGCCAGGCGGACAGACGGCCGAACACGCGCGTCTCCATGGTTTCCTTGCCCGGGAAGCGCAGCGAGGCCTCCATGCCGGTCAGCGCGTCGGGCGAGAGCGAGGCGCGCTCTTCCAGCATCAGGCGGATCTCGTCGTCCCAGTCGATGTCGTCGGGCGTGAGCGTCACCAGGCCCAGGCCCAGCGCCTGGTCGGCGCGCAGCGGGCTGTCCTGCAGGCCCTGCAGCTGCGCGATGGTGGCTTCGTCCTCGTTGAAGCGGGTCTGCAGGCGCGTGAGCCCGTTGACCTCCGGGTAGCGGCCGAAGTTGGCGGGCCCCAGGCGCAGCACCGGCGCGACGTCGGGCGCGTCGGGCAGGTCCAGCATGTAGATGCGGTCGCAGGCCAGGGCCAGCTCGAAGAAGGTGCCGGCGAAGCAGGAGCCCTGGTCCACCAGCGCGATCAGCGAGCGGCTGGTCACGTCGATGCGCGCCAGCGTGCGGCGCAGCGCGCCGATCGTCTCGCGCACCAGCCAGTGCGACTTCTGCGCTTCCAGCACGGCATCGGCCTGCAGCACGCGGTTCGCGTCGCCGCGGGTCTTGACCACCCAGGTGCCGATCTCCAGCTCGTTGGTGCGCAGGTTGAGGATGGCGTCGTCCAGCTCGCGCGCCAGCTTCAGCGGCCACCATTCCACGCCGGCGGCGACGATGGCCTCGGGCGTGCTCTCCACGGGCTGGGCCGGCGCGTTGACGGTGAAGGTCGCGATGCGCGTGGCGCGGTCGACCTGCACGTCCACCACCGAATAGTGGTAGCCCTGCTCGTCGATCTTCACCTGCACCGGCGTGAGCGCGATGCCCTGCTGGGGGCCGTTGCGGCTCGACTGGCCGCGCAGGGCCTGCACCTCGGCATCGACCAGCGCGCCGAACTGGGCCGGCTTGGCATGGGCGTCGATCAGCTTCCAGTCCTTGGCGCGGTCGGCGCGCACGCCTTCGCTGGTGGTGCAGAAGATGTCGGCCAGGTCGCGCCGCACCTTGCGCTTGTCGGTCACGCGCGTGAGGCCGCCGGTGCCGGGCAGCACGCCCAGCAGCGGAACCTCGGGCAGGCTCACCGTGGAGGAGCGGTCGTCCACCATGACGATGCGGTCGCAGGCCAGGGCCAGCTCGTAGCCGCCGCCCGCGCAGGCGCCGGTGACGGCGGCGATCGCCTTCAGGCCCTCGTTGCGCGAGGAGTCCTCCAGGCCGTTGCGCGTCTCGTTGGTGAACTTGCAGAAGTTCACCTTCCAGGCGTGGGTCGACAGGCCCAGCATGTAGATGTTGGCGCCGGAGCACCAGATGCGTTCCTTGCCGCTTTCGAACACCACCACCTTCACCGCCGGATGCTCGAAGCGGATGCGGTTCAGCGCATCGTGCAGCTCGATGTCCACGCCGAGGTCGTAGCTGTTCAGCTTGAGCTTGTACCCGGGCTTGAGGCCGCCGTCCTCGTCGATGTCCAGCTTCAGGCGGGCGACGTCGCCATCCACGGCCAGCGTCCAGTGGCGGTAGCGCGACGGGTGCGTGGCGAAGCTCACCAGCTCGCGCTCCTCGCCGGCCAGGGTCTGCTTGAACAGCAGGGGTTCGGTCATGGCATTCATGCGGTCTCCAGGGGTCGTTCGTTCAGGCGCCGGGAACGGCGCGTTCCAGGTCCTTGAGGGATTGCTTGACGCTGCGCGCCGCGGTGTCGACCACCGCGTCGGCCCGCGCGTACAGGGCTTCGCGGCTGGCCAGGATGCGCCGGATGTCCTCCAGCGCCTCGCCCATCGCGTGGCGCGAGGGCTCGCCCTCCTCGCCGCCGGTGTTGAACGGCCGCAGGTCGCCCTGCGCCACCACCCGGCTCATGTGCTCCTCGGGGCTCGCCTTGACCCACACGCAGTAGAAGTGGCTTTGCAGCAGGTCGAAGGTTTCGCGCTCGCTGACGATGCTGCCGCCGGTGGTCATCACCACGCCGTCGGCATGCTCCTCGGCGATGCGCAGCAGCGCCCGGCGCTCGTAGCGGCGAAAGCCCGCCTGTCCGTGCAGCAGCAGGATTTCGTTCATGCTGGTGCCCGCCTCACGCTCGATCTCGCGGTCGAGTTCGACGAAGGGAACGCCACGCTGCTGCGCCAGTTGCGCCCCCAGCGTCGTCTTGCCGGCGCCGCGCAGGCCCACCAGGGCGATGCGCTGCTCGCGCCCCTGGGCATCGGCCAGGCCGAAGCTGGCGGCGAGCAGGCCATAGGCCTGGTCGAGCTGGGCTTCGTCCAGGCGCCCCAGCAGGTTCTGCACGCGCGCCAGCGCGGGTCGCGGCGCATCCTGCATCAGGTCGAGGATGGTGATGTTGAGCGCCCGCGCCGTGGCTTCCAGCGAGTTGATGGACACATTGCCCTTGCCGCCCTCGACGTCGGCGAGGAAGCGCTCGGACAGGCCGGAGTCGGCCGCCAGTTGCTTGCGCGTCATGCCGCGGCGGGCGCGCCAGGCACGGACCCGGGCACCCAGTTCGGCCAGGGTGGCGCGGGAGTCGGATTCGGTCATCAGGTGCACGGCTTGCTTTACTTGCGCTGGATCAGGATTGCAGTATACTTCCTGCAATTCGACTGTCAAGCAGTTTACTGCATGCGAGGCACCATGAAGCTCAAGATTCTCGTTGGCACCATGACCAGCACGGCCGACTATGTGGCGCAGGCGATCCAGATGGATTGCGCCGAGCTGGTGGAAGACATCGAGGTGCAGCTGATGGACGGCCTGGACATCAGCGCCTTCGACGATGCGGATGCACTTTATCTCATCTGCACCTCGACCTACGGTTCCGGCGACGTCCCGGACAACGCCCGCGGGCTCTACGAATCGCTCGATGCGCAGCCCCGCTTCCTGGGCCATGTGCGCTACGGCGTCATCGCCCTGGGCGACTGCACCTATGTGCAGACCTTCTGCTTCGGCGGCAAGAAGTTCGACGAGCGCCTGCAGGGCCTGGGCGCGCAGCGCATCGGCGAGGTCTGGTGCCACGATGCCAGTGCCGGCACCTTGCCCGAGGAACTGGGCGCCGCCTGGGCACGCGAATGGCTCGCAGAGGCGATCCCGGCGATGCAGAAGGTGGCCGCCTAGCCACCACTTAGGCAGGCCAGGGCGACGCAGCCCACGAGAACGAATAGAACGAGAGAGACAAGAGACATGCACCTGAGCCACGCCGACCACAACGCCTCGCCCCCGCGCGTGGAGATCCCGCGCGACTACAACGCGGCGCACGACCTGCTCCAGCGCAATGCCGCCCGCTCCGACAAGGTGGCCTACATCGACGCCGCCACCGGCGCGCAGCTCACCTTCGGCCAGCTCGCCGAACAGTCGCACCGGCTGGCCAACACCCTGCGCGCGCGCGGCTTCGCACCCGAGACGCGGGTCATGGTGGCCATGCTCGACACGCCCGAGTGGCCGGTCGTCTTCCTCGGCTGCATCCTGGCCGGCGTGGTGCCCATCGCCGCCAACACGCTGCTGACCACCCGGGACTTCGAGTTCATGCTGCGCGATTCGCGCGCGCAGGCCCTGTTCGTCTCGCAGCCGCTGCTGCCGGCCTTCGAGCCGCTGGTGGGGAAGATCTCCAGCCTGCGCCATGTCTTCGTCGCCGGCGGCACCGGCGACAACGCGGTGGCGGCGCTGGTCGCCGCGGGCCAGCCCGACCAGCGGGTCGAAGGCACCTGCAGCGACGACGCCTGCTTCTGGCTCTATTCGTCGGGCTCCACCGGCACGCCCAAGGGCACGGTGCACCTGCACAGCCACCTGATCCAGACGGCCGAGCTCTATGGCCGCGCGGTGCTGGGCATCCGCGAGGACGACGTGGTGTTCTCCGCCGCCAAGCTGTTCTTCGCCTACGGCCTGGGCAACGCCCTCACCTTCCCGCTCGCGGTCGGCGCAACCACCGTGCTGCTGCCCGGGCGGCCGACGCCGGCCGACGTGTTCAGCGTGCTGCGCAAGTACCAGCCGACCATCTTCTACGGCGTGCCCACGCTTTACGCGGCGCTGCTGGCCGACCCGGCGCGACCGCAGCGCAGCGCGCTGAACCTGCGCGTGTGCACCAGCGCCGGCGAAGCGTTGCCCGCCGAGATCGGCAAGCGCTGGACCGAGGCCTACGGCTGCGAGATCCTGGACGGGATCGGCTCCACCGAGATGCTGCACATCTTCCTGTCCAACCGCCCCGGAAAGGTGCGCTACGGCACCACCGGCCAGGCGGTGCCGGGCTACGAACTGCGCATCGTCGGCGACGACGGCCGCGAGTGCGGGCCCGGCGAGATCGGCGAACTGCAGATCAGCGGCCCCAGCGCGGCGCTGATGTACTGGAACAACCGCAGCAAGACCAAGGCCACCTTCGCCGGCGAGTGGACACGCAGCGGCGACAAGTACACCCGCGACGCCGACGGCTACTACACCTACGGCGGGCGCAGCGACGACATGCTCAAGGTGGGCGGCATCTACGTCTCGCCCTTCGAGGTGGAAGCCTGCCTCATGACCCACGCCGACATCCTGGAGGCGGCGGTGATCGGCGTGGCCGACAGCGACGGCTTGGTCAAGCCCAAGGCTTACGTGGTGCTGAAGCCTGGTCGGCCGGCGGATGCCGCGGCGCTGCAGGCGCACGTGAAAAGCATGCTCGCCCCCTACAAGTACCCGCGCTGGATCGAGTTCGTGCCGGAACTGCCGAAGACGGCGACCGGAAAGATCCAGCGCTTCAAGCTGCGGGCCGTTGCTTCTGCGGCATGATGCGGCGCCCGTGAGGGAAAGCCATGTGGCGCGTGGCCGCGCGCTGCGATAAAAATTAGTTCAGGCCTCAACAAACGAACCAGGAGCATCCCATGACCACCCGCCGCCTCGTCCTCTCCCGCGGAGCCGCCATCGTCGGCGCCGCGTCCACCGGCCTGCTGCTGCCCGAAATCGTGCGCGCGCAATCCAACCGGGTGCGCGTGGGCTTCATGCTGCCCTACACCGGCACCTTCGCGCAGCTGGGCGTCGCCATCGAGAACGGCGTGCGCATGGCCATCAACGAACGCGGCGGCAAGCTCGGTGGCCGCGAGATCGAATGGTTCAAGGTCGACGACGAGTCCGAGCCGTCCAAGGGCGTCGAGAACGCCAACCGGCTGGTCCAGCGTGACAAGGTCGACGTCCTGATCGGCACGGTGCACTCGGGCGTGCAGATGGGCATCCAGCGGGTGGCGCGCGAAAGCGGCGTGCTGAACCTGATCCCCAATGCCGGTGTCCACGCCGCCACCCGCGCGATGTGCGCGCCCAACGTGTTCCGCACCTCGTTCAGCAACAGCCAGCCCACGCTGGCGCTGGGCAAGCCCATGATGGACAAGGGCCTGAAGCGCACCGTCTGGATCACCTGGAAGTACGCCGCCGGCGACGAGGCCTTCGAGGGCTTCAAGGACAGCTACACCAAGGCCGGCGGCACCATCGTCAAGGAACTGGGCCTGCCCTTCCCCAACGTCGAATTCCAGGCGCTGCTGACCGAGATCGCCTCGCTGCGCCCCGACGCGGTGGCCTGCTTCTTCGCCGGCGGCGGGGCAGCCAAGTTCATCCGCGACTACGCGGCGGCCGGCCTCAAGGACCGCATCCCCCTGTGGGGCTCGGGCTTCCTGACCGAAGGCGTGCTCGACGCCGCCGGCCCGGCCGCCGAGGGGATCATGACCACCATGCACTACGCCGACTCGCTGGACACGCCGCGCAACAACCAGTTCCGCACGGCCTACGCCACGCAGTTCCGGATGCAGCCCGACGTGTACGCGGTGCAGGGCTACGACACCGGCCTGCTGCTGTCGCAGGGCCTGGCCGCCGTCAAGGGCGACATGGGCAACAAGCCCGCGCTGTACAAGGCGCTGGAGAGCCAGACCATCGACAGCCCGCGCGGCAAGTGGACCATGAGCAAGTCGCACAACCCGGTTCAGGACATCTACCTGCGCCGCGTCGAGAACAAGGACAACAAGGTCATCGGCATCGCCGCCAAGGCGCTGGCCGATTCGGGCGCGGGCTGCCGGCTCGCCTGATCGCGATCGGGGCCTAGGGACGAGGGCCTAGGGGCTGGGGAGCAGCCCCTGGCCCTTTTCTTGCGCCTGCCTTTCCCCAGCCTCTAGCCTCTAGCCTCTAGCCTCTAGCCCGAGCCCCCAGGCCCATGGATCTCGCCAACTTCCTCATCCAGCTCCTGAACAGCGTCCAGTACGGGCTGCTGCTGTTCATGCTGGCCGCCGGCCTCACGCTGATCTTCGGGATCATGGGCGTGGTCAACCTCGCCCATGGCAGCTTCTACATGATCGGCGCCTACCTCGCGTGGGCGCTGGCGGCCAAGACCGGCAGCCTGCTGCTCGCCATCGTGCTCGGCACCCTGCTGTCGGTGGCCTTCGGGCTGCTGCTGGAACGCAGCCTGTTCCGCCACTTCTACCACCGCGACCACCTCGACCAGGTGCTGCTCACCTTCGGGCTGATCTACATCTTCGAGGAGATGCGCTCCATCCTGTGGGGCGACGACGTCCACGGCGTGGCCATCCCGGCGCTGCTGGGCGCCTCCATCCCGCTCACCGACAACCTTTCCTACCCGGTGTACCGCCTGTTCATGTCGGGCCTGTGCATCCTGCTGGCCATCGGCCTGTACCTGATGATCTCCCGCACCCGCCTGGGCATGAAGATCCGCGCCGGCGCCTTCAACCGCGACATGACCGAGGCCCTGGGCATCAACATCAAACTGATCCACGCGGTGGTGTTCGCCCTCGGCGTGGGCCTGGCCACCATCGCCGGCATGATCGCCTCGCCCATCTCCAGCGTCTATCCCAACATGGGCTCGCAGGTGCTCATCATGTGCTTCGTGGTGGTGGTGATCGGCGGCATCGGGTCGGTGCGCGGCGCCTTCATCGCCGCCCTGCTGGTCGGCCTGGTCGACACCTTCGGCAAGGTGCTGGTGCCGCAGCTGGCCGGCATGGCGGTCTACATGCTGATGGCCGCGGTGCTGCTCTGGAAGCCGGAAGGCCTGTTCAAGCAATGATGAATGTGATCCCCACGCTTCTCACTTCGTGTCGTGCGTTGCCCCTCGGGGGCGCCTTCGCCGCCGTGGGGCGGCCCGGCGGCGGCTCATGACCTCTTCCCGCCTCGAAACGCTGCCGCGCAGCGTGCACTTCGTCCTGGTGCTGGGGCTGGTTGCCCTGGTGGCCTTTCCCTTCGTCGCCAGCGACTTCTACGCCCAGATGGTGGCGCGCATGATGATCCTGGCGATCTTCGCCATGAGCCTGGACCTCCTGCAGGGCGTCACCGGCCTGGTGTCGCTGGGGCATGCGGCCTACTTCGGGCTGGCCGGCTACGCGCTGGCCTTCCTGTCGCCGGCCGATGCGCCGGTGAGCCTCTGGTGGTCGCTGCCGGTGGCCGTCGCGGCCTCGGGCCTGGCGGCGCTGGTGATCGGCTTCTTCGTGGTGCGCACCCAGGGCATCTACTTCATCATGGTCACCATGGCCTTCGCGCAGATGGTGTTCTACCTGTTCTTCGACAACAAGGCGCTGGGCGGCTCCGACGGCCTGTACATCAACTTCAAGCCGGACGCGCAGGTGTTCGACCTGGAGAACAAGAAGGTTTTCTACTTCTTCACCCTGGCCATGCTGCTGGCGACCTACTTCTTCCTGCGGCGCCTGCTGTTCAGCCCCTTCGGGCGCGCGCTGGCCGGCATCCGCGTCAACGAGCACCGCATGCGCGCCATGGGCTTCGGCACCTTCGGCTACAAGCTGGCTGCCTTCACCCTGGCCGGCGCGCTGGCGGGGCTGGCGGGCTACCTGTGGGGCGTGCAGACCGGCTTCATCAACCCCGAGCTCATGGGCTTCCACATGAGCGCCCACGCCATCATGATGGTCATCCTGGGCGGCATGGGCAACTTCGCCGGCGCCATCGTCGGCGCCTTCGCCTTCGAGTACCTGCTGCACGAGTTCAAGGACCTGCCGGCCATCGGCAGCTTCAACACCGGCAAGCACTGGCAGCTGTGGATGGGCCTGTTCATCGTGCTGGTGGTGGCGTTCGCGCCGCGCGGCCTGCTGGGGCTGGTGGAGCGCGTGTTCCGCCGCAAGGACGGTGCACCGTGAGCGAGGTTCTGCTTTCCGCCCGCCGCCTCACCAAGCGCTTCGGCGGCCTCGCGGCCGTCAGCGAGGTGACACTGGACCTCTGGCGCGACCGCATCCACGCGGTGATCGGCCCCAACGGCGCCGGCAAGTCGACCCTGACCAACCTGCTCTCGGGCGACCTGCCGCCCACCGAGGGCAGCATCACGCTCGGCGGCCGCGACGTCACCGGCTGGAGCCCCGAGCGCATCTCGCGCGCGGGGCTGGGCCGCAGCTACCAGAAGACCAACATCTTCCTGCCGTTCACGGTGTGGGAGAACATCCGGCTGGCTGCGCAGTCGCGCACCCCGCATGCCGCCCGCTGGCTGCAGCTGGCGTCGACGGTGAAGGAAGCCAATGCGCGCGCCGAGCGGGCGATCGAGCTGGCCGGCCTGCAGGCTCGCCGCGACTTCGCCGCCGCCGCCATCAGCCACGGCGAGCAGCGCCAGCTCGAGATCGCCATGACGTTGGCCACCGAACCCCAGGTTCTGCTGCTGGACGAGCCGCTGGCCGGCATGGGCACGGTGGAGGCCGAGCGCATGGTCGCCCTGCTCCTGAAATTGAAGCAGGACCACGCGATGATGCTGGTGGAGCACGACATGGACGCGGTCTTCGCGCTGGCCGACCACCTGACGGTGATGGTCAACGGCCAGGTCATCGCCAGCGGCACGCCGCAGCAGGTGCGCTCGGACGCCGCGGTGCAGGCTGCCTACCTCGGCGAGGAAGAGCACCATGGCTGAACGGCTCATCGAAGCGCGCGGCCTGCAGACCTACTACGGCGCCAGCCACATCCTGCGCGGCATCGACTTCCACGTCGACCGCGGCGAGACCATTGGCCTGATGGGCCGCAACGGCATGGGCAAGAGCACGCTGCTGAAGACACTCATGGGGCTGGTGCGGCCGCGCGCCGGCACCGTCCAGGTCAAGGGTCGCGACATGGTCGGACGCGCGCCCTACGAGGTGGCCCAGCTCGGCATCGCCTATGTGCCGGAGGGACGCGGCATCTTCGGCAACCTCAGCGTCAAGGAGAACCTGGTGATGGCGGCGCGCGCCGGCACCCAGGGCCAGCGCGACTGGACCTACGAGCGCGTGCTCGCGACCTTCCCGCGCCTGCAGGAGCGGCTGGGCCATGGCGGCCAGCAACTGTCGGGCGGCGAGCAGCAGATGCTCACCATCGGCCGTGCACTGATGACCAACCCCGACGTGCTCATCCTCGACGAGGCCACCGAAGGCCTTGCGCCGCTGATCGCGCGCGAGATCTGGCGCATCTGCGACGTGATCCGCGCAAGCGGCATCTCGAGCGTGATCGTCGACAAGAACTGGAAGCACGTGACCCAGGTGACCGACCGCAACGTGATCCTGGTCAAGGGCGAGGTGGTGTTCGAGGGGACGTCGGACGCGTTGCGCGAACAGCCCGAACTGCTCGAGCAATACCTGGGGGTGTGACCTCTTGCGGGCGTGCTCCCCACGGGCATGCCACTCGAACCGCCGGCGGCGCGCTCGCTTGGCATACCGTGCTCGCTGCGCATGCCGTGCTCGCTGCGCGCCCCCACGCGTAGCGGCGGGGGCTCTCGTTTTCGCGCTGTCGCGGTTTCCAAGTGCGCCCGATCTCCGCACCACCACGGTGACTCATCCGCACCATCTCGGCGTGGGTAGGCGACGACGGTCGATTGACCGCACCAAGCCCATCCGGCTGTAGGTTCGCGCCTACGCCGCTTGATCGGCGCCTCCTTCACGTCGCGCCACTTCGCGTCTCCACAATGGCCCGCAACAACGAGCCAGGACATGAATTCGCCCTTGTCCGAGACGGACCACGACGTGCCAGACAGTTCGCGCAACCGGCCGCGGCCGGCCGGCCGCAGCCCGACCCCGCCCCCCCCCCATCGCCAGTTCGGGACGATGGGGGCCCCTCCCCCCCCCC
>JAEZKX010000094.1 GCA_023436025.1 Pseudomonadota bacterium
CCACGCCACGCCACGCCACGCCACGCCACGCCACGGCTGCGGGCGCGGCATGGCTGCGGCTGCGGCTGCGGCATGGCTGCTGCACGGCCAGGCGGCAGGTTGCGGCCGCGGCCTCCGCCGCCTGTCAGAATGGCCGCCATGAAGCTCGGCCTGATCTATGCCCGCGCCCGCAATGGCGTCATTGGCAAGGACAACGCCATGCCCTGGCACCTGCCGGAGGACCTGGCGCACTTCAAGCGCACCACCCTGGGCGCGCCCGTCATCATGGGTCGCAAGACCTGGGACGCGCTGCCCGCGAAGTTCCGGCCCCTGCCCGGGAGGCGCAACATCGTCGTGACGCGGCAGCCGGCCTGGCAGGCCCAGGGTGCCGAGCGCGCCGCCTCCCTGGAAGACGCGGTGGAACTGTGCAGCGACGCGCCGCGCGCCTGGGTGACGGGAGGCGCCGAGATCTACCGGCTGGCGCTGCCGCTGGCCGACACCGTGGTGGTGACCGAGATCGATGCGGACTTCGAAGGCGACACGCATGCGCCGGTCCTCGGTGCGGACTGGATCGAACTGGCGCGCGAACGGCACGTGGGCACCGGCGGACTGGCGTTCTCCTTCGTCACCTACGGGCGCGGGCTGGGAAGCGACTGAGCCCCGCCCCGGCGCGATGGCGCGCAGGCGCTAGCATCCCGTTCCATGAAGATCACCACCTGGAACGTCAACTCGCTCACCGCCCGCCTCCAACACGTGCTGGACTGGACCGCGGCCAATCCGGTCGACGTGCTGTGCCTGCAGGAGCTGAAACTCACCGACGACAAGTTTCCACTGCAGGTGCTGAACGACCACGGCTTTCCGCACTGCGCGGTGTTCGGGCAGAAGACCTACAACGGGGTGGCCATCCTCAGCCGCCATCCGCTGCGCGACGTGGTGAAGAACATCGTGGGTTTCGAGGACGACAGCTCGCGGCTGCTGTCGGCGACCCTCGACACGCCGGCGGGTGCGCTGCGCGTGATCAACGGCTACTTCGTCAACGGCCAGGCGCCGGGCAGCGAGAAGTTCGACTACAAGATGTCCTGGCTGCGGGGCCTGCGTGACTACGTGCGCGAGGAGCTCGCGCACCATCCGCGCCTGGTGCTGCTGGGCGACTTCAACATCGCGCCGGAAGACCGCGACTCCTACGACCCCGAGGGCCTGCGCGAGACCATCCACCACACCACCGAGGAACGCGAGCAGTTCCGCCAACTGCTCGCGCTGGGGCTGGTCGATGCCTTCCGCCTGTTCGAGCAGCCGGACAAGAGCTTCAGCTGGTGGGACTACCGCATGCTGGGCTACCAGAAGAACCGCGGCCTGCGCATCGACCATGCGCTGGTCAGCGAGCCGCTGCGCGGCGAGGTCAAGGCCTGCAGCATCGACCGCACGCCCCGCAAGTGGAAGCAGCCCAGCGACCACGCGCCGGTGACGGTGGAACTGGGATAGCGACGATGGTGGACAAGGAGCACAGTGCACTGTGCACTGTGCGCTGTGCGCTGTGCGCTGTGCGCTGTGCGCTGTGCGCTGTGCGCTGTGCGCTGTGCGCTGTTCGCTGTTCGCTGTTCCCTGTTCACATGGTGCGCTCGCGGTGCGAGCACACCCTACCGGATCTGGGCAGAAGTTCGTAGGGTGTGCTCGCGCAGCGAGCGCACCTGCGGCCTACTCCCGCTCCCCGAACCGCCCACCGCCTCCTGCCGCTCGCACCAGTCCCCACGTCCGCGGAACGTCCCCCCGCCGCACCCATCGGTGGAAGCTGCTGAACGGCCAATCCCGCACTTCACGTACATGACCGTGCTTGACCGGGTTGAAGTGGATGTACTCCACATGCCGCGCAAGGTCGCTCTCGTCGCGGATGCGGTGTTCCCAGTAACGCCTCTGCCAGATGCCCTTGTCACCATGTCGAGCCTGACTGGTGCGCTGCGCTGGCGCCGGCAGTTCACGTGAAAAGGCAGCCTTGATCAACGACCAGCGTCCGGCGAAATCGGCATCGTTCTCCGGAAGTCTCCACACCGCATGCAGGTGGTCGGGCAGCACGCAGATGGCGATCGTTGCGAAAGGATGGCGTGCCTGCACGCCGGAATAGGCCTTGCGCAGCAGCGCGATCTGGCGCACGAGCAGGTAGCTGCTGCGGTCTTCCAGGTTGACAGTGAAGAAGTACGTCGCGCCGGGCAACGGGTCGCGGACGTAGTGGGGCATGCGCGTAGTGTGGGACGTGCGCCGCCGACGAGGGTGTGATCAACTGGCGCGGATCGCGTGACGGGTGCGCGGCGAAGAACTGCATGGTGCGGCCGCTGCGCGAGCACCCCCTGAGGCTCGGAGGATGGACCGTGGGCGATGGTGCGCTCGCGGAGCGAGCACGCCCTACCGCATCTGGACAGAAGTTCGTAGGGTGCGCGCGCGCAGCGAGCGCCCCTGCGGCCTACTCCAGCCCCAGCTCCTGGATCTTCCGCGTGATCGTGTTGCGGCCGATGCCGAGCTTCTGCGCCGCTTCGATGCGGCGGCCGCGGGTGTTCGCCAGGGCCGTCAGGATCAGGCGCGACTCGAAGCGGCGGGTCAGCGTGTCCCAGACGTCGTGCCGGCCGCTCACCAGCAGCTGCAGCGCCTCGGCCTCCAGGCCGGCTTCCCAGCCGCCAGTGGTCGCGATCGCCGGCAGCGGCCCGGCCGGCGCCGCGGCCGGCAC
>JAEZKX010000118.1 GCA_023436025.1 Pseudomonadota bacterium
AACTACATTCCGGCCACCATCGGCTGGTCACGCGACGAGCGGGACAGCGCGCTGGTGCCCACCGAAGGTCGCTACCAGCGTTTCAACACCGAGCTCGGTGTGGGCAACCGGAAGTGGACGAAGCTGAACTACCAGTTCCAGCAGTACTTCCCGCTGACCAAGCAGTACACTTTCGCGCTCAACACCGAACTTGGATGGGGCAAGGGCCTGAGCGGCCAGAGCTTTCCGGTCATGCGCAACTTCTACGGCGGTGGCCTGGGTTCGGTGCGTGGCTTCGAGCAGGGCACCCTGGGTCCGAAGTCGGCGATCATCGGCTCGGCGACCGGCGAGACGGTCAGCGTTGGTGGTGCCAAGAATTTTGTCATCAACGCCGAGTTCATCGCTCCGTTCCCGGGCGCCGGCAACGACCGGACGCTGCGCTGGTTCGGTTTTGTGGACGTCGGCAACATCTTCGGCGAGAAGGAGAAATTCGAGTTCTCGCAGATGCGCGCATCCGCCGGTATCGGTCTGAGCTGGATTTCTCCGATCGGACCCCTGCGCTTTGCCTATGCCACCCCGATCCGCAAGTTCGACGGGGATGAAATCCAGAAATTCCAGTTTCAGATCGGGACCTCGTTTTGATGAAGAAGTTTTTGCAACAGTCGATGAAACCCCTGGTCGCGCTTGCTGCGGCAGCCGTGGTGGCCACCAGCGCCATGGCGCAGGGCGTGAAGATCGGCGCCGTGAACGTGGACCGTATCCTGCGTGACTCCGCCGTGGCCAAGGCGGTGACCGCCAAGCTCGAACAGGACTTTTCCAAGCGCGAAAAGGATCTGCAGGCACAGGCAGCCCAACTGAAGTCCGCCTCGGAAAAGCTCGAGCGCGAAGCCCCGACGCTGCCCGAGAGCCAGCGCATCTCGCGCCAGCGTCAGCTGATCGAACAGGACCGCGACCTGCAACGCAAGCAGCGCGAGTTCCAGGAGGACCTCGCCCTGCGCCGCAACGAAGGGCTGCAGCAGGTGCTGGAGAAGGTCAACCGCGTGCTCAAGCAGGTGGCCGAGGCCGAGAAGTACGACCTGATCGTGCAGGAGGCGGCCTACATCAACCCCAGGCTCGACATCACCGACAAGGTACTCGAGGCCCTGAACAACGCCAAGTAAGCGGGGTACGTCTTGGCCATCACCCTGGGCAACCTGGTCGATGCCCTGGGCGGGCGGCTGATCGGCGACGCGGGTACCGTCATACGACGGCTTGCGCCGCTGGGTTCGGCTGTCGAGGGGGAGCTGGCCTTCGTGGCCCATGTGCGCTACCTCGCCCAGGTATCGACGACGCGCGCCACCGCGCTCATCGTCGGGCCGGCGCTGGCCGATGCGGCTGCGGAGCGCGGCCCCTGCATCGTCGCCGACGATCCGTACCTGTACTTCGCACGCCTGACCCAGTGGTGGCGGGCGGCGCACGATCCGCGACCGCCTGCCGCCGTTCATCCCACGGCCTGTGTCGACCCGAGTGCGCGGCTGGGCGAGGGCGTCGATATCGGCCCCTTTGCGGTCATCGAAGCGCATGCCGTCATCGGTGAAGGGGCACGGATCGGCGCGCACGCCGTGGTCGAGCGGAACGCCTCGGTGGGTGAGGGGACGGTGGTGCATCCGAACGTGACCATCGGCTACGAGTGCAAGGTGGGCGCGCGCTGCATCCTGCACGCGGGTGTCGTGATCGGCGCCGACGGCTTCGGTTTCGCGCCGCACGACGGACGCTGGATCAAGATCGAGCAGCTGGGCGCGGTGTGCATCGGTGACGATGTGGAGATCGGTGCCAACACCTGCGTCGATCGCGGTGCGCTGGACGACACGGTCATCGGCAACGGCGTCAAGCTCGACAACCTGATCCAGATAGGACACAACGTGAAGGTGGGCGACAACGCCGCCATGGCCGGTTGCGTGGGCGTGGCCGGCAGCGCAGAGATCGGTGCCGGCTGCACCGTCGGCGGTGGCGCTGTGGTGCTCGGACACCTGACACTGGCCGACGGCGTGCACATCTCCGCCGCATCGGTCGTGACGCGCTCGATCCGCGAGCCAGGCCTGTACACTGGCATGTTCCCCCTGGATGCCAATGCGTCCTGGGAAAAGAACGCCGCTTCCCTGAAGCAGCTCCACCGCCTGCGTGACCGCCTCAAGGCCGTCGAGCAGGCGATTGCCCAAGCATCAGAACATCCCAAGTCTGCGACATGATGGACATCTATCAGATCCTCAAGAAACTGCCCCACCGCTATCCCATCCTGCTGGTGGACCGGGTGCTGGAGTTCGAAAAGGGACAGCGCATCCGCACGCTCAAGAACGTGACGGTCAACGAGCCTCAGTTCACGGGGCACTTCCCGAACCGCCCGGTGTTCCCGGGTGTGTACATGCTCGAAGCCATGGCGCAGTCCGCGGCCCTGCTGTCGTTCGCCACCATGGACGTGACGCCGGACGACAACACGGTGTACTACTTCGCCGGCATTGACGGTGCCCGCTTCAAGCGTCCGGTCGAGCCGGGTGACCAGCTCATCATGGACGTGTCGATCGACCGCGCCAAGGCTGGCATCTACAAGTTCAAGGGCGTGGCCCGCGTGGACGGCGAAGTCGTTTGCGAGGCCGAGCTTATGTGCACGATGCGCACGGTGGCCTGACGCGAGGGCTTTCCATGGCACAGATTCACCCCACTGCGCTGGTGGACCCTGCAGCGGAGCTGGATTCGACGGTCTCGGTCGGGCCTTACACGATCATCGGTCCGCATGTGAAGGTCGGTGCCGGGACCACCATCGGCGCCCACTGCGTGATCGAGGGTCACACCACGATCGGGTGCGACAACCGGATCTTCCAGTTCACCTCGCTGGGTTCCGTCAACCAGGACAAGAAGTACGCGGGCGAGCCGTGCGAGCTGATCATCGGCGACCGCAACGTCATCCGCGAGTACAGCACGTACCACATCGGCACGGTGCAGGGCGGCGGTGTCACCCGCCTGGGCAACGACAACTGGATGATGGCCTACACCCACCTCGCGCACGACTGCGTGGTGGGCAACAACACCATCTTCGCGAACAACACCCAGCTGGCGGGCCACGTGCACGTCGGCGACTGGGTGATCTTCGGGGGCTTCTCGGCCGTGCACCAGTTCGTGCGCGTCGGCGCGCACGCGATGACGGCGATGTGCTCGATGGTGCTGGCCGACGTGCCGCCCTTCGTGATGGCGCAAGGCCATCCGGCGCAGGCCCGTTCGATGAATTTCGAGGGGCTGCGCCGCCGGGGTTTTTCGTCCGAGCGCATCGCGGTGGTCAAGCGCATGCACAAGGCGCTGTACCGCGATGACCTGACCCTGGAGCAGGCCGGCGAGCGTATCGCCGGGCTGGCCAAGGACGTGCCGGAGGCCGAGCAGGACGTGCGCCTGATGCTCGACTTCCTGGGCGGGGTGACGCCTCACCGCGGCATCGTGCGCTGAGATGAACCGTCCCTTGCGTTTCTCGCTGGTGGCCGGCGAGGCGTCGGGCGACCTGCTGGCCAGCCTGCTGCTGGGCGGGATGCGCCAGCGCTGGCCCGACCTGCAGGCAGGTGGCATTGGCGGTCCGCGCATGGTCGCGCAAGGGCTCGACGCTTGGTGGTCCAGCGAGCGCCTGTCGGTGCGCGGGTACATCGAGGTGCTGCCGCGGCTGCGGGAGCTGCTGCGCATACGGCAGACACTCGGTGACCGGCTGCTGGGCGCAGACCGGCCGGATGTCTTCATCGGTGTGGATGCGCCGGATTTCAACCTCGACCTGGAGTGTCGCCTGCGCGAGGGCGGCGTGCCTACGGTGCATTTCGTCTGTCCCTCAATCTGGGCCTGGCGTCCCGAGAAGATCGGCAAGCTCAAGCGGGCAGCTGATCATGTGCTGTGCCTGTTTCCGTTCGAGCCGCAGTTGCTGGCCGCGCACGGCATCGCCGCGACCTATGTGGGGCATCCGCTTGCGGCCGTGATCCCGATGGAGCCGGACCGCATGGCCGCGCGCCAGCGTCTGGGTCTGCCAGGGGAAGGACAACTGGTCGCCGTACTGCCGGGCAGTCGCGCCGACGAGGTACGCTACATAGGCCCAAAGTTTCTGCGGGCGGTGTCACTGATGCACCGGCAGCGCCCCAGCCTGCGTTTCGTCCTGCCCGCGGTGCCGGATCTCAAGCCACGCGTGGACGCGCTGGTCGCCCGCCATGGCCTGGGTGATGTGCTGACGGTGGTGGCAGGTCAATCGCATGACGCGCTGGCCGCCTGCGACGTGACGCTGATCGCAAGCGGCACCGCAACGCTGGAGGCCGCGCTGTTCAAGCGGCCGATGGTGATCGCGTACCACATGAACTGGGTCACCTGGAAGATGATGTGGCGCAAGCGCCTGCAGCCGTGGGTGGGCCTGCCCAACATCCTGAGCCGCCGTTTCGTGGTGCCGGAACTGTTGCAGGGCGCGGCGAGCCCGCAGGCGCTGGCCGAGGCCACCCTGGCCTGGCTGGACGATCCTGCGAGAATGGCGGCCGTCCAGACGCATTTCACCGAAATGCACCACAGCCTGCGACGCGACACTGTACAACTGGCGACCGATGCGATCGAAACGCTCCTTCCTCAACGCTGAACAGGCCCATCTGGCATGGGACGTGCCGGGTCTGATCGCCGGCGTCGACGAGGCGGGTCGGGGTCCGCTCGCAGGACCGGTGGTCGCGGCGGCGGTGATCCTGGACGACATGTCGCCGATTGCCGGATTGGCCGACTCCAAGAAGCTGACAGAGCGCCGCCGCGAGCGCCTGTATGACGAAATCCGTGCCAAGGCGCTGTGCTGCAGCGTCGGTCAGGCCTCGGTCGAGGAGATCGACCGTCTGAACATCCTTCACGCGACGATGCTTGCCATGCAGCGGGCGGTGCAAGGCCTGCGCCTCAAACCCACCAAGGTCCTGGTGGATGGCAACCGCCTGCCGGCGCTGGACGTGCTGGCCGAAGCCGTGGTGGGTGGTGACGCGCTGGTGCCGGCGATCTCGGCTGCATCGATCGTGGCCAAGGTGACACGCGACCGCCTGTTGCAGGCGCTGCACCAGCGCCACCCCGAGTACGGATTCGACCGCCACAAGGGTTATGGCACGGCGGAGCATCTGGCGGCATTGCGCCGCCTGGGGCCGCTGCCGGAGCACCGCCGGTCCTTCGCGCCGGTGGCGCAGGTGGCCAGGACGGACGCGATCCGTGAGGAGGCGTGATGCAGGAGCCGCAGCACATCGTCTCGCGCGACAACGCCCTCATCAAGCGCGTGCGCCAGCTGGCGCAGGACAACACCGCCTACCGCAAGCTGGGCCAGGTCTGGCTGGAAGGGGATCACCTGTGCCGGGCCTTGCTGGCCAGGGGCGGGCGTCCCGAACAGGCCATCTTCACCGAAGCGGGCTGGAGCAGGGCCACGGATGAACTGCGGCGCGCCTGCGAGCGCAACGTGATCGTCCCGCCGGCACTGATGGCGGCCATCAGCGGGCTGGAGTCGCCGGCGGACATGGGTTTTCTGCTGGCGTTGCCGCAGGCGCCGCTGCCGCAACCGGGTCTGCCGTCGATTGTGCTGGACCGGGTGCAGGACGCGGGCAACGTGGGGTCCATCCTGCGCAGCGCCGGGGCCTTCGGCTTCCGCCAGGTGCTGGCGATGAAGGGCAGTGCGGCGCTGTGGTCGCCCAAGGTGGTGCGTGCCGGCATGGGGGCGCACTTCGGTCTTCGACTGGTCGAGGGTCTGACGCCGGGGAGCCTGTCGGATCTGGCGGTGCCGCTGCTCGTGACCAGCTCACATCGTGGCCAGTGGCTTCACCAGGCGGCATTGCCATGGCCCTGCGCCTGGGTGATGGGGCACGAAGGGCAGGGTGTCTCGGCGCAGATCGAGTCGATGGCCAGCGAGGCCGTGCGCATCGCCCAGCCCGGCGGCGAGGAGTCGCTTAACGTGGCCGCGGCGGCGGCGGTTTGCCTGCACGCCAGCGCGGCGGGGCAATTGGCCCACTCTCAGGGTGGTTGAACGGCCTGCAGGGATACCCCTGCAGGCTATAATTTCAAGGTTTACCCGCAATCGGCGCCACCTGCGTGCGCCCGCCCCGGTGCAGGCTCGTCCGGCGCCGGATTCCCGTCGACCGTACATCCGTCCGGTCCTCCGGGTGCCCGGGCCGCCTGAGGCCCGGTTCTGCCCCCGGCGGGCGTGGGTGCGCCCCAACCCATCTGGAGAACACCGTGCTTCCCGTCCACCCGAAAGCCATCCTCGCGCTCGCAGACGGCACGGTCTTTACCGGCATTTCCATCGGTGCCACTGGCCAGACCACCGGCGAGGTCGTGTTCAACACCTCGATCACGGGCTACCAGGAAATCCTCACCGATCCGAGCTACTGCCAGCAGATCGTCACGCTCACGTATCCCCACATCGGCAACACCGGTGTGAACCGTGAAGACGTGGAAGCCGACCGTATTCATGCGGCCGGCCTGATCATCAAAGACCTGCCGCTTCTGGCCTCCAATTTCCGTTGCGAAGAGACGCTGTCCGAGTACCTGCAGCGCGAAGGCACCGTCGCCATCGCCGATCTCGACACCCGCGCGCTCACGCGCCTGCTGCGCAACAAGGGTGCCCAGAACGGCTGCATCCTGGCGCTGCCGGCCGGCGAGGCGCTGACCGACGAACACCGTGCCCGCGCCATCGCGGCTGCCAAGGGCGCGCCGGACATGAAAGGCCAGGATCTGGCCAAGGTCGTGTCCACGCCCGAACCCTATGCCTGGACCCAGACTGAGTGGCAGCTTGGCTTCGGCTACGGCGAGCAGATTGCGCCCCGGTTTCACGTCGTGGCTTACGACTTCGGCGTGAAGAAGAACATCCTGCGCATGCTGGCGCAGCGCGGCTGCAAGATCACGGTCGTGCCGGCCAGGACCCCGGCGGCCGACGTGTTCAAGCTCAAGCCCAACGGTGTGTTCCTGTCCAACGGACCCGGCGATCCGGAGCCCTGCGATTACGCCATCGCGGCCACGCAGGAGATTGTCGACAGCGGCACGCCCGTGTTCGGCATCTGCCTGGGGCATCAGATCCTGGCGCTGGCCGGTGGCGCACGCACCTTCAAGATGCAGAACAGCCACCACGGTGCCAACCACCCGGTCAAGGACCTGGATTCGGGCCGCGTGAGCATCACCAGCCAGAACCACGGTTTTGCGGTCGACATGGGCAGCATGCCGCAGCGGCTGCGTGCCACCCACGTGAGCCTGTTCGACGGCACGCTGCAAGGGCTGGAGTTCACCGACCGTCCGGCCTTCGGCTTCCAGGGGCACCCCGAAGCCTCGCCGGGCCCGCACGACATCGGATACCTGTTCGACCGATTCATCGGCCTGATGCAGGCACGCGCCTGAGCAGACCGGCCACCACCGGCAGCATGTTCACGATCCCATGAAGCTCTTCAGTTTTCCCGTTTTCGCCGTCGAGAAGGCTATCGCCAAGCGGATGCTCACGCTCGAGTCGCCGCACAAGGACTGGTTCGCGCAGCGCTGGGCCCAGAAGCCCTACCGCAAGGCCTTCGTCGAGAACAAGGCTATGCCGCTGATCACGCTGCTGGCCAAGGGCAAGACCTGGGACGAGGAAACCTTTGCTGCCGAGCTGCAGGCCTGGGACGCGCCGTTCTACCCGGCCGAAGCCGAAGTGCTGCGGCCCATCATCGAAGGCGACGGACTGCTGCAGCTGATGCAGAAGAACATGCCGCCCGAGCGCGTCCAGGCGCTACTGACCCGACTGGAACAACTGCGCCAGGCCAGCGCCTGACGCCAAGCCACCCCCAACGCCATGCCAAAAAGAACAGATATCCAGACCGTTCTCATCATCGGCGCCGGCCCCATCATCATCGGGCAAGCGTGCGAGTTCGACTATTCCGGCGTGCAGGCCTGCAAGGCGCTGCGTGAGGAAGGCTACCGCGTGGTGCTGATCAACAGCAACCCCGCCACCATCATGACCGACCCGGCCACGGCCGACGTCACCTACATCGAACCCATCACCTGGCAGACGGTCGAGAAGATCATCGCCAAGGAGCGCCCCAAGTGCCAGGGCGGTTTCGCCATCCTGCCCACGATGGGGGGGCAGACGGCGCTCAACTGCGCGCTTGACCTGTGGCGCAACGGCGTGCTGGCCAAGTACGACGTTGAGCTGATCGGCGCCACGCCCGAGGCCATTGACAAGGCTGAAGACCGTCTCAAGTTCAAGGACGCGATGACCAAGATCGGTCTCGGGTCCGCCAAATCCGGCATTGCGCACAGCATGGAAGAGGCCTGGGCGGTGCAGAAGGTCACGGGCTTCCCGACTGTGATCCGTCCCAGCTTCACGCTCGGCGGCACGGGCGGCGGCATTGCCTACAACCCCGAGGAATTCGAGGCCATCTGCAAGCGCGGCCTGGAGGCCTCGCCGACCAACGAGCTGCTGATCGAGGAGTCGCTGCTTGGCTGGAAGGAATACGAGTTGGAGGTGGTCCGCGACAAGAAGGACAACTGCATTATCGTCTGCTCGATCGAGAACCTGGACCCGATGGGCGTGCACACCGGTGACTCCATCACCGTCGCGCCGGCACAGACCCTGACCGACAAGGAATACCAGATCATGCGCAACGCGTCGTTGGCGGTGTTGCGGGAGATCGGCGTGGACACGGGTGGTTCGAACGTCCAGTTCTCCATCAACCCGAAGGACGGCCGCATGGTCGTCATCGAGATGAACCCGCGTGTGTCGCGTTCGTCGGCACTGGCATCCAAGGCCACGGGCTTCCCGATTGCCAAGGTCGCGGCCAAGCTGGCCGTGGGCTATACCCTTGACGAGCTCAGGAACGAGATCACGGGCGGCGCCACGCCGGCCTCGTTCGAGCCTTCCATCGACTACGTGGTCACCAAGATTCCGCGTTTCGCCTTCGAGAAGTTCCCGGCCGCCGACAGCCGCCTGACGACCCAGATGAAATCGGTGGGCGAGGTGATGGCCATGGGCCGTACCTTCCAGGAGTCGTTCCAGAAGGCGCTGCGTGGCTTGGAAGTCGGCGTCGACGGCATGAACGAGAAGACGCAGGACCGCGAGACGCTGGAGCGCGAGCTGGGCGAGCCCGGACCCGAGCGCATCTGGTACGTGGGAGATGCCTTCGCGGCCGGTTGGTCGGTGGACGAGGTGCACCAGTTCACCAAGATCGACAAGTGGTTCCTGGTCCAGATCGAGGAAATCATCAAGCTCGAACTGGCCATGGACAAACTGGTGTCCGAAAAGGGCGACCAGGCGCTGTACAGCCTGGATGCCGACACGCTGCGCGGCCTGAAGAAGAAGGGCTTCTCCGACCGTCGCCTGGCCAAGCTGCTGTCCACCACCGATGCTGCCGTGCGCGCGCGCCGCAAGGAGCTGAACGTGCGTCCGGTCTACAAGCGCGTGGACACCTGCGCGGCCGAGTTCGCGACCAACACCGCCTACATGTACTCGACCTATGAAGGTCATGGCGATGGCGAGTGCGAGGCGCAACCGACCGACAAGAAGAAGATCATGGTGTTGGGCGGTGGCCCGAACCGCATCGGCCAGGGCATCGAGTTCGACTACTGCTGCGTGCATGCTGCCCTTGCCATGCGCGAGGACGGTTACGAGACCATCATGGTCAACTGCAACCCGGAGACGGTCTCCACCGACTACGACACCTCCGACCGCCTGTACTTCGAGCCGCTGACGCTGGAAGACGTGCTGGAGATCGTGGACAAGGAAAAACCCACCGGCGTGATCGTGCAGTACGGCGGCCAGACGCCGCTGAAGCTGGCGCTCGGCCTCGAAGCCGAAGGCGTGCCCATCATCGGCACCTCGCCCGACATGATCGACGCCGCCGAAGACCGCGAGCGCTTCCAGAAGCTGCTGAACGACCTGGGCCTGCGCCAGCCGCCCAACGCCACCGCGCGCACCGAAGCCGAGGCGCTGCAGAAGGCCGAGGCCCTGGGCTACCCGCTGGTGGTCCGCCCGTCCTACGTGCTGGGCGGCCGCGCGATGGAGATCGTGCACGAGCAGCGCGACCTCGAGCGCTACATGCGCGAGGCAGTGAAGGTCTCCAACGACTCGCCGGTGCTGCTGGACCGCTTCCTGAACGACGCGGTCGAGTGCGACGTCGACTGCATCGCCGACCAGGCGGGCCGCGTCTTCATCGGCGGCGTGATGGAGCACATCGAGCAGGCGGGCGTGCACTCGGGCGATTCCGCCTGCTCGCTGCCGCCGTACTGGCTGTCCAAGGCGACGGTCGACGAGCTCAAGCGCCAGACCGCCGCCATGGCCAAGGCCCTGAACGTGGTCGGCCTGATGAACGTGCAGTTCGCCATCCAGGAGCAAGACGGCAAGGACGTCATCTTCGTGCTGGAAGTGAACCCGCGCGCCTCGCGTACCGTGCCCTTCGTCAGCAAGGCCACCGGCATCCAGCTGGCCAAGGTGGCGGCGCGCTGCATGGTGGGCAAGTCGCTGGACGCGCAGGGCATCGGCGCTGAAGTGACGCCGCCGTACTTCAGCGTGAAGGAAGCGGTGTTCCCGTTCGTGAAGTTCCCGGGCGTGGACACCATCCTCGGCCCCGAGATGAAGTCGACCGGCGAGGTCATGGGCGTGGGCAAGACCTTCGGCGAAGCCTTCGTGAAGGCGCAGCTCGGCGCGGGCGAACGCCTGCCCCGGCCGCTGGATGCCGAGGGCAAGCCGACCGGCAAGGTGTTCCTGACCGTGAAGAACAGCGACAAGCCGCGCGCCGTCGAAGTGGCGCGCCAGCTGGCCGCCATGGGCTTCGCGCTGACCGCCACCAAGGGCACGGCCGCGGCGATCACCGCCGCCGGCATCCCCTGCGAGACGGTCAACAAGGTCACCGAAGGCCGGCCGCACGTGGTCGACATGATCAAGAACAACGAGATCGTCATGGTGGTCAACACGGTCGAGGAGCGCCGCAACGCGATCGCCGACTCGCGCGCCATCCGCACCAGCTCGCTGCTGGCGCGGGTGACCACCTTCACCACCATCGCCGGGGCGGAAGCGGCCGTCGAGGGCATGAAGTCGATGGACGACCTGTCGGTGATCTCGGTGCAGGAGATGCACGCGCAGCTGGCGGCCTGAGGGCCCGCGGGCGCCTTGCGGGCGCGGCGGGCGGGCGCTAGAGTGCGGCCATGCCCGCCACCCGCCCAGCCTGCCATGGCTGCGTGACTGCCCGAACGCCGGGGGCTGTTCGGCCCGCTCGCGTGCCTCGGCAGCCATGAACTCTGCTGCACCGACCCCGGCCTGCTGGCGCGCAGGATCGCCGAAGCAGGCCGGGATCGGCAAGCTCCTATAATCAGGCGACACCCCACAACCGCCGGGCGGCAACGTTCGGCGGTTTTGCTTTTCGAGGAGACACTTGTCCATGGCCACCATCCCGATCACCACGCGCGGCGCCGAGAAGCTCAAGGCCGAACTGCACCGCCTGAAGACCGTCGACCGGCCCGGCGTGATCCAGGCGATTGCCGAGGCGCGCGCCCAGGGCGACCTGTCGGAGAACGCCGAGTACGACGCCGCCAAGGACCGCCAGGGCTTCATCGAAGGCCGCATCCGCGAGCTGGAAGGCAAGCTGGCCGCCGCCCAGGTCATCGATCCGGCGGCGCTGGACGCCGGCGGCAAGGTGGTGTTCGGCGCCACGGTGGAGCTGGAAGAGGAAGACAGCGGCGAGACGGTCAAGTACCAGATCGTGGGCGAGGACGAGGCCGACCTGAAGCAGGGCCTGATCAACGTCTCCAGCCCGATCGCCCGCGCATTGATCGGCAAGGAAGAGGGCGACACCGCCGAAGTGCAGGCGCCGGGCGGCACCAAGCGCTACGAGATCGTCGCCGTCCAGTACCTCTGATGGCCTGGAAGGACCGGGTCCCCGTCCTGGCCGCCGCGCTGTGGTGGGGCAGCCTGTCGGCGGTGGGGTTCCTGGTGGTGCCGCTGCTGTTCCAGCACCTGGGCACGCCGGCCGAAGCCGGCCGCATGGCCGCCCGGCTGTTCTCGGCGCAGACCTATGTCGGCCTGGCCTGCGGCCTGCTGCTGCTGGTGTCGGCGCGCAGCCAGGACGACCCGCCCACCATGGCCTGGGCCGGGGGCGCCATCCTGTTCGTGGTGCTGGGGCTGCTGGCGGCGCTGCTGCTGGAGTTCGGGGTGGCTGCGCGCATCTCGGCGCGGCAGAACCTGGGCCTGTGGCACCCCATCGGCTCGGCACTGTACGCGGCCCAGTGGGCCTGCGCGCTGGTGGTGTTGTGGAAGGTGACGTCGCGGCGAGGCTCGGCCTAGGGGGCGGGGCTCCCAGGCCCGGGGGCGAGCTGCGCCGCGTGGTATGCCCGCTGCGCGGGCACACCCTGGCGGATCGGCGTCAGTCCGAGCGTTTCTTCAGCGATTTCTGCTTGGGCTTGGCTTTCTTGACCATGCCGCCGGAGGTCAGGCGCTGGTTGCCCAGCACCCGCACTCGCTTGACCTCGGGGCGCTGGCCGCCGCGGCTGCTGTTCTTGATGACCTTGAATTCGCGCGGACCCGGCTTGCGGTCCTCGTCCTCCGCCTTCACCTTCTCGGGCTTGGGGCGCCACAGCACCAGCAGCTTCCCGATGTGCTGGATGGGGGCGGCATTGAGTTCGTCCGCCAGTTGCTGGTACATCGCCTCACGCGCCGTGCGGTCGTCGCCCAGCACCCGGATCTTGATCAGCCCGTGGGCGTTGAGGGCGGCATCGGCCTCCTTGCGGACGGCGGGCGTGAGGCCGTCGTTGCCGATCATGACCACCGGGTCGAGGTGATGGGCTTCAGCGCGGTGCGCCTTGCGCTCCTGGATCGTCAGTTGTATTGCGGCCATGGCCCTATTATCCCAGTCACATGAAAGTGAAGACGAAAAGCAAGAAGGTCAACAAGGCGTGGCTCAACGACCACGTCAACGACCCCTACGTGAAGCTCGCCCAGAAGGAGGGCTACCGCGCCCGCGCCGCCTACAAGCTCAAGGAAATCGACGAGCAGCTCGGCCTCATCCGGCCGGGCCAGCTGGTGGTGGACCTGGGTTCGACGCCGGGGGCCTGGAGCCAGTACGTGCGGCGCCGCCTGTCGCCGGCCGGCGCGGCCGTGGGCAGCCTGGACGGCACCATCCTGGCCCTGGACATCCTGCCCATGGAGCCGATCGAGGGCGTGACCTTCCTGCAGGGAGACTTCCGGGAGCCGGAAGCCGCCGCCGCGCTGGAGCAGGCCCTGGCCGGCCGCAAGGCCGACACCGTGGTGTCCGACATGGCGCCCAACCTGTCGGGCATCGCCTCGGCCGACGCCGCCCGCATCGCCCACCTGGTCGAACTGGCGGTGGAGTTCGCGCAGGCGCACCTCAAGCCCGAGGGGGCGCTGGTCTGCAAGGTGTTCCACGGCAGCGGCTACAGTCAGCTGGTCAAGCTCTTCAAGGAACATTTTCGGGTGGTGAAGCCTCTCAAACCCAAGGCCTCGCGCGACAAGTCGTCCGAGACCTTCCTCGTCGGGATCGGCCTGAAGGCGGTTCCATAGGCTCCGTCCGGCACGATTCCTACCGCGAGTCCTATGGAGCATGTAATCGAAATGCATCGTTCCACGACTTGAAACCCCTAGAATGGGACGCAATTGGCTCGAAAGCCCATACTGGGCGCCAGTCCCCGGAGATTCAGTTTGAACAATCAGTGGTTTTCCAAGATCGCCGTCTGGATGGTGATCGCACTGGTCCTTTTCACCGTCTTCAAGCAGTTCGACACGCGTGGAGCGGCGGGCGCGACAACGATTCCGTATTCGGACTTCCTGCAGGAAGTGCGCAATAACCGGATCAAGAGCGCGGAAATCCAGGAAGGCCAGGGCGGCACCCAGATCATCGCCACCACCACCGAGGACCGCAAGGTGCGCACCACCGCCACCTACCTCGACCGTGGCCTGGTGGGAGACCTGGTCAACAACAACGTCAAGTTCGACGTCAAGCCGCGCGAGGAAGGCTCGCTGCTGATGACCCTGCTCGTCAGTTGGGGACCCATGCTCCTGCTGATCGGGGTCTGGATCTACTTCATGCGCCAGATGCAGGGCGGCGGCAAGGGCGGCGCCTTCAGCTTCGGCAAATCCAAGGCACGCATGCTCGACGAGAGCAGCAACCAGATCACCTTCGCCGACGTCGCCGGTTGCGACGAGGCCAAGGAAGAAGTGAAGGAGGTCGTCGACTTCCTGAAGGACCCGCAGAAGTTCCAGAAGCTGGGCGGCCGCATCCCGCGCGGGCTGCTGCTGGTCGGCCCGCCGGGCACCGGCAAGACGCTGCTGGCCAAGGGCATCGCCGGCGAGGCCAAGGTGCCGTTCTTCTCGATCTCCGGCTCCGACTTCGTCGAGATGTTCGTCGGCGTGGGCGCGGCCCGCGTGCGCGACATGTTCGAGAATGCCAAGAAGAACGCCCCGTGCATCATCTTCATCGATGAAATCGACGCGGTTGGCCGCCAGCGCGGCGCGGGCCTGGGCGGCGGCAACGACGAGCGCGAGCAGACCCTCAACCAGATGCTGGTCGAGATGGACGGTTTCGAGACCAACCTCGGCGTGATCGTGGTGGCCGCGACCAACCGGCCCGACATCCTCGACGCCGCCCTGCTGCGCCCCGGCCGCTTCGACCGCCAGGTCTACGTGACGCTGCCCGACATCCGTGGCCGCGAGCAGATCCTGAACGTGCACATGCGCAAGATCCCGATCGGCCAGGACGTCAACGCCGCGATCATCGCGCGCGGCACGCCGGGCATGTCGGGCGCCGACCTGGCCAACCTGTGCAACGAAGCCGCCCTGATGGCCGCGCGCCGCAACGCCCGCGTGGTCGAGATGCAGGACTTCGAGAAGGCCAAGGACAAGATCATCATGGGCCCGGAGCGCAAGTCCATGGTGATGCCGGAAGAGGAGCGCCGCAACACGGCCTACCACGAGGCCGGCCACGCCATCATCGGCAAGCTGCTGCCCAAGTGCGACCCGGTGCACAAGGTCACCATCATCCCGCGCGGCCGCGCGCTGGGCGTGACCATGAGCCTGCCCGAGAAGGACCGCTACAGCTACGACCGCGAATACATGCTGAACCAGATCAGCATGCTGTTCGGTGGCCGCATCGCCGAAGAAGTGTTCATGAACCAGATGACCACCGGCGCTTCCAACGACTTCGAGCGCGCCACCCATCTGGCGCGCGACATGGTGATGCGCTACGGCATGACCGACGCGCTGGGGCCGATGGTCTATGCCGAGAACGAGGGCGAGGTGTTCCTCGGCCGCTCGGTCACCAAGACCACCAGCATCAGCGAGCAGACCATGCAGAAGGTCGACGCCGAGGTGCGCCGCATCATCGACGAGCAGTACAGCCTGGCGCGCAAGCTGATCGAGGACAACAGCGACAAGATGCACGCCATGGCCAAGGCGCTGCTCGAATGGGAAACCATCGACGCCGAGCAGATCGACGACATCATGGCCGGCCGCGAGCCGCGTCCGCCCAAGGACTTCACGCCGCGCACGCCGCCGTCCTCCGGCAGCGGTGGACCGTCGGTCTCGGCGGATCCGGCACCGAACGCGGCTTAAGGCATCCACAGGGGCTAGAGGCTAGAGGCTGGAGGCTGGAGGCTGGAGGCTAGAGGCTAGGGGGCGCTCCCCAGCCTCCAGCCCTAGCCTCTAGCCCCTTTTTCTTTGGGCGCACAATCCCCCTCATGCACTGGCAGACGTCGCGCTACCGCATCGCCCTGGACCAGCCGCGGGTGATGGCCATCGTCAACGTCACCCCCGATTCCTTTTCCGACGGTGGGCGGCTGTTCTCCAGCACGCGCAGCACCATGGCGCACTGCGAGAAGCTGCTGGCCCACGGCGCCGACATCCTGGACATCGGTGGCGAATCCAGCCGGCCCGGCACGCCGCCGGTGCCGCTGGAGGAGGAACTGGCGCGCGTGCTGCCCATCGTGCGCGAGGCGGTGCGCCTGGGCGTGCCGGTCTCCGTCGACACCTACAAGCCCGAGGTGATGCGCCAGGTGCTCGACCTCGGCGCCGACATCGTCAACGACATCCGCGCGCTGCGGGAGCCAGGCGCCGTCGAGGCCGTGGCCGCGCATCCGCAGTGCGGCGTGTGCCTGATGCACATGCACGGCGAGCCGCAGACCATGCAGCGAACCCCCATGGAGGGTGACGCCGTGCCGCAGGTGCTGGACTTCCTGCGCGCGCGCACGGCGCTCCTGCGCTCGCAAGGCGTCTCGGATGCGCGCATCTGCTGGGATCCCGGCATCGGCTTCGGCAAGACGGTAGGGCAGAATTTCGCCTTGCTGGCACGTCAGCGCGAACTGCTGGCCGACGGCCTGCCCTTGCTGGCGGGCTGGTCGCGCAAGTCCTCGCTGGGCGCGGCGACGGGCGAGCCCGTCAACGAGCGCATGGCGGCCAGCGTGGCCGCGGCGCTGCTGGCGGTGGAGCGCGGCGCCCGCATCGTCCGCGTGCACGACGTGCGCGAGACGGTGGCGGCATTGAAGGTCTGGAGCGCCACGCAAGCGGCCCTGCAGGGCCAGGAGGAAACGAAGGCATGAGCAGGACCTATTTCGGCACCGACGGCATCCGTGGCACGGTCGGCCAACCGCCCATCACGCCCGACTTCGTGCTGCGCCTCGCCCACGCCGTCGGCCGGGTGCTCAAGCGATCGGAGGAGCGTCCCACGGTCCTCATCGGCAAGGACACGCGCATCTCCGGCTACATGCTGGAAAGCGCGCTGGAGTCGGGCTTCAATTCGGCCGGCGTCGATGTCGTGCTGCTCGGGCCGCTGCCGACGCCCGGCGTGGCCTACCTGACGCGGGCGCAGCGCGCCAGCCTGGGCGTGGTGATCAGCGCCAGCCACAATCCCTTCGCCGACAACGGCATCAAGTTCTTCAGCGCCCAGGGCACCAAGCTGCCCGACCAGTGGGAAGCCGACGTCGAGGCGGCGCTGCTGGAGACGCCGCAATGGGCCGGCTCCGCCGATCTCGGCAAGACGCGCCGCCTGGACGACGCCGCAGGCCGCTACATCGAGTTCTGCAAGAGCACCTTCGCCAGCGACCTCACCCTCAAGGGCATGACCATCGCCGTCGACGCGGCGCACGGCGCGGCCTACCACATCGCGCCCAAGGTGTTCCACGAACTGGGCGCCGAGGTGTTCTGCATGGGCTGCTCGCCCGACGGCCTGAACATCAACGACCAGGTCGGCGCGACCCATCCCGACGCGCTGGTGAACGCCGTCAAGGCCAACCGGGCCGACTTCGGCATCGCGCTCGATGGCGACGCCGATCGCCTGCAGATGGTCGATGCCGACGGCCGCCTGTTCAATGGCGACGAGCTGCTGTACCTGATGGTGATGGACCGCCTGGCCCAAGGCGAGCGGGTACCCGGCGCCGTCGGCACGCTGATGACGAACATGGCGGTGGAGGTGGCGCTGAAACAGCGCGACGTGGAGTTCGTGCGCGCCAAGGTCGGCGACCGCTACGTGCTGGAGGAGCTCGAAAAGCGCGGCTGGCTGCTGGGCGGCGAGGGCTCCGGCCACCTCCTGTGCCTGGACAAGCACACCACCGGCGATGGCCTCATCAGCGCGCTGCAGGTGCTCAAGGCCAGCGCGCGCAGCGGCAAGACGCTGGCGCAGCTGCTGCAGGACGTGCAGCTGTTCCCGCAGACGCTGGTCAACGTGCGCCTGCAGCCCGGACAGGACTGGAAGAAGAATGCGCAGCTGCCGGCCGCGACCGAGGCGCTGCAGCAGGAGCTGGGCGAAGCCGGCCGGGTGCTGATTCGCGCCAGCGGCACCGAGCCGCTGCTGCGCGTGATGGTGGAAGCACGCGACGCCGAGGTCGCGCGCCGCGGGGCGCAGCGCCTGGCCGACGTGGTGCGGGCCGGCTGATGGCCAGCGTCGTCGCCGTCCATCGCAGCAGCAGCCACAGCTTCAGCAAGCACACCGAGGACGCGATCACGCTGCTGGCGGGCCTGGGCGTCGAGGGCGACGCTCATGCCGGCCGCACGGTGAAGCACCGTTCGCGCGTCGCCCGCAACCCCGGGGCGCCCAACCTGCGCCAGGTGCACCTGCTGCATGCCGAACTGTTCGACGAGCTGGTGGGCCGCGACCATGCGGTGTTCCCCGGCGACCTCGGCGAGAACATCACCACCCGCGGCCTCGACCTGCTGGCGCTGCCGACGGGAACGCGCCTGCGCCTGGGCGCGCAGGCGGAGGTGGAGCTCACCGGCCTGCGCAACCCCTGCAGCCAGATCGACCGCTTCCAGCCCGGCCTGACTGCCGCCGTGCTCGATCGCGATGCGCAGGGCGCGCTGGCGCGCAAGGCCGGCGTGATGGCCATCGTGCTGGTCGGTGGCGAAGTGCGCGCCGGCGACGCCATCGTGGTGCAGCCGCCACCCGGGCCCCACCGTTCGCTCCAGCCCGTGTAGCCTCCCGTCGCCGCCACGTGGCTTGCAGGCCACAGAAGCCGCATGCCTATGGGCAAGGGCGGCGCCAGCCTCTAAATTGGGCCGCATGCGCCCGCGTCCCCGCCTTCTCGTCCGGTCCCTTGTCGCCGCGGGGCTCGTGGCGGCCAGCGGCCTGGGCGCGGCGCAGTCGCTGTCGGCCAGCTACGCCCTGACCACGCCATCGCGCGGTCCCGAACTGGCACCGAGGGTGCCGTTGTTCACCACCGGTCCCTGGCACCTGGCCGCTGCCGCCTCCAGCACCGGTAGCGGCTTGTCGCTGCAAGCCGGCGAGCAGTGGTTCGCGCGCATCGGCATGGGCCGCAGCCTCGACACCGAGCTGTTCAGCCTGGGAGGCGGCTACCGTTTCGACGATGGCCGCGCCTTGTCCATGCACCTCACCCGCCAGGTGGGCCAGGGGGGCCTCGGCCTGGCGCTGCGCTACGACCTGGCGCAGTCCTTCCTGCGCCTGGCCTACGAGTCGCCCCTGCGCGCGCCGGGGACCAGCGACGCCCTGCGTTTCTCCGCGGGCCTGCGCTTCTAGTCGGCGCAGGACGCGCCGATCGGGCCGCCGTGCACGGTCATGCGGCCGTGCGCCGCCGTCCGTGGTCGTGCACCACCTCGCCATCCGACTTGGTGAAGGGCGCGATGGGCCCGACCGGCAGCAGTTCGAGCACGACCTCGGACGGTCGGCACAGCGCCGTGCCCAGCGGCGTGCGCACGATGGGCCGGTTCAGCAGGATGGGATGGCGGGCGATGAAGTCGAGGAGCTCGGCGTCGCTCCAGCGGGGATCGCCCAGCCCCAGCTCCGCGTACGGCGTGCCCTTCTCGCGAAGCAGGGCGCGCAGCGGCACGCCGATCTCGGCGGCGAGGCGCAGGATCTCGTCGGGGCCGGGCGGCGTGCGCAGGTATTCGATGACATTCGGCGCGATGCCGGCGTGGCGCAGCAGGGCCAGCGTGTTGCGGCTGGTGCCGCAGGCGGGGTTGTGGAAGATGGTGACGTCGGTCATGGCAAGGTCTTTCGTGGCGAGTATCGCAGCGCCGCCGCGCGATGCACGCCAAGGCACGCGGCTGGCCGCATCGCGCCCCGGCCGTCAGCGCGCGCTCTCCAGCAGCTCGTACAGCACGCCGTGGCGCAGCGCGCCCTGGGTCGGCTGCAGGCGCTCGATGCCGAGCAGGTCGAACACGGCGCGCAGCACGCTCAGCCCGCCGCCGATCACCGGCCGGCGGTCGTCCTGGAACGAAAGCAGGCGCAGGCGGTCGACGCTGCGGGCCTGCAGCAGCTGCGCGTGCAGCCAGTCCAGTCCCTCGCGCGTGATCCAGCCAGGTGCGAAGCCGCTGGCGGCGAGCACGTCCGCCACCGCGCTGGTGGTGCCGGAGGCGCCGTAGGCCACGTCCCAGTGCGGCCGGCCGAAGGCGGCGAGCGCTCCGTCCAGCGCCGCCTGGGCCGCGGTCTCGGCGCGGGCGAAGGCCTCGGCGGTGAACTGGCCATCGGCGAAGTACCGCATCGACCAGGCGACGCTGCCGACGTGGAAGCTCTCCATGGCATGCGCTTCGAACCGGCGGCCCAGGATCATCTCGGTGGAGCGGCCGCCGATGTCCACCACCAGCCGCGCCTCGTCGGACGGCGGCAGCAGGTGGGTCACGCCCTGGTAGATCAGGCGCGCCTCCTCCTGGCCGGAAATGACGTCGATGGGAAAACCGAGGATCTCGTGCGCCCGGACGAGGAAGACCTCGCGGTTGCGGGCCTCGCGCAGGGTCTGGGTGGCGACGGCGCGGACCTGGTGCCGGCCGAAGCCGGCGATGCGCGCGCTGAAGCGGGCCAGGCAGGCCCAGCCGCGCTCCATCGCCTCGGGTGTGAGGTTCCGGGTCTCGTCGAGGCCGCTGCCCTGGCGCACGGTCTCCTTGAGGGACGCGACGCGCTGGATCCGGCCATGGTCGAGGCGGCCGATTTCGAGGCGGAAGCTGTTGGAGCCGAGGTCGACCGCGGCGAGGAGGGAACCGTTGTGCATGCGAAAAGCGCAGGCCAGCATAGCACCGCCGAGGGTCGTGGCTGGCGTGCGAGCGCAGGCGGCGTCGGACCCTGCATGGCGGCTCGATGGCAGTTGCATGGCGTGGTGGCCTGCCTTGGAGTGCGGCGGCCGCGCAGGTGTCACGCAGCTGTCACGAACGGTCCCTAAAGTCCGGCTCAACCTGATTTCCCAACCCCAAAGGTGAATTGCATGAACATCAGCATCCGGATCGCAACCGTGGGTATCGCCGGCCTGGCATGGGCCGGCCTGGCCGCCGCACAGGACGTGACCGGCGCCGGCGCCAGTTTCCCGGCGCCGCTGTATGCGAAGTGGGCTGCCGACTACCACAAGACCACGGGCGCCCGCATCAACTACCAGTCCATCGGCTCGGGTGCCGGCATGCGCCAGATCGAAGCCAGGACCGTCGATTTCGGTGCGTCCGACGCGCCCCTGAAGGACGAGGAGCTGCAGGCCAAGGGCCTGGTGCAATTCCCCACCGTCATCGGCGGCGTGATCCCGGTCGTCAACATCAAGGGCATCGCGCCCGGCCAGCTGCGCCTCAATGGCCAGGTGCTGGGCGACATCTACCTGGGCAAGGTCGCGCGCTGGAACGATCCGGCCATCCAGGCGCTCAACCCCGGCCTGGCGCTGCCCGATGCCGCCATCGCGCCGGTGCGGCGTGCCGACGGTTCGGGCACCAGCTTCCTGTTCACCAACTACCTGTCCAAGGTCAACGCCGAGTGGAAGTCCCGGGTCGGTGAAGGCACGGCTGTCAACTGGCCGACGGGCGCGGGCGGCAAGGGCAACGAGGGCGTCGCCGCCTTCGTGGGCCGCCTGCCCAATTCGATCGGCTACGTCGAATACGCCTATGTCAAGCAGAACAGGATGACCTATGCGCTGATGCAGAACGCCGCCGGCCAGTTCGTCGCCCCCGACGACAACGCCTTCAAGGCGGCCGCCGCCGGCGCCGACTGGGCCAGGAGCTTCTACCAGGTGCTGACCAACCAGCCGGGCGCGCAGTCGTGGCCCATCACCGGCGCCACCTTCATCATGATGCACAAGGCACAGGACAAGCCGGCGCAGGGCGCCGCTGCTCTCAAGTTCTTCGACTGGGCCTTCACGAACGGCGACAAGACCGCCGAAGACCTGGACTACGTGCCGATGCCGGCCGCGGTCAAGGCGCAGATCACCAAGTTGTGGGCGGCCGAGATCAAGGATGTCGGCGGCAAGAACGTGGCCTTCCAGTAAGCATTGCGCCCTGGCGCCGACAGACAGACCGCGAGAAGACGTGTCCTCTACACTCCCGGCCCATGAGGCCCGCCTGGACTTGCCACTGGCGCGGCGCGCCGCGATGAGCGCGCCGCCGCCCGCGGGTCGCGCCCGCACGGGCGCGGCCATCGACCGCC
>JAEZKX010000212.1 GCA_023436025.1 Pseudomonadota bacterium
GCGTGGCGTCCTCCGCGCAGGCGGCGACCAGTTGCCGGGTGACCTCACGCAGGGCATCGAAGCGCCGCGCCGCCTCTGCGTCTTCGGGCCCGAGCCCCTCGACGAAGCCGTCGAGCACGGCCTGCAACGCACGGCCGCCGTCGGGCAGTACCTTGCGCACCAGCAGGTCGATGGCCTGGATCTCGTTGGTGCCCTCGTAGATCATGGTCACGCGGCTGTCGCGCACGATCTGCTCGATGCCCCACTCGCGCACGTAGCCGTGGCCGCCGAATACCTGCAGCAGCCGGCTGGCGCCGTGGAAGCCCTGCTCGGTGCACACGGACTTGAGCACCGGCGTCACCAGGCTGCACCACTGTTGCGCGGCCGCTCGCCGGTCGGCATCGGGGTGATGGCGGGCGACGTCGAGCTCCAGCCCCGTGCGATAGGCCAGCACGCGCAGGCCGTCGATCCAGGCGCGTTCGGTGTCCAGAATGCGCCGCACCGCCGGATGGCGCACGATCGGGTCGGCCGCGCCGTCGCCGCGCAGCGCACCGGGCGCGCGCATCTGCGTGCGTTCGCGCGCATAGGCCTCGGCCTTCTGCCAGGCGGCGTCGAGCAGGCCGATGCCCTGCAGCGCCACGTGCAGGCGCGCCGCGTTCATCATCACGAACATGGCGTTGAGCCCGCGGCCGGCCTCGCCCACGCGCCAGCCGGTCGCGCCGTCGAAGCGCAGCACGCAGGTGGCGCTGCCGTGCAGGCCCATCTTCTCCTCGATGCGCTCGCAGGCGACGGCATTGCGCGCGCCGCCTTCCAGCACCTTGGGCGCGAGGAACAGCGACAGGCCCTTGGGCCCCGGCGGCGCGCCGGGCTCGCGCGCCAGCACCAGGTGCACGATGTTGTCGGTGAGGTCGTGTTCGCCGCCCGAGATGAAGATCTTGGTGCCGGCGATGCGGAAGCTGCCGTCGTCCTGCGGCACGGCCTGGGTGCGCGCCAGGCCGAGGTCGCTGCCGGCATGCGCCTCGGTGAGGCACATGGTCGCCAGCCATTCGCCGCTGGCGATCTTCGGCAGGTAGCGCTGCTTCAGCGCCTCGCTGCCGTGGTGCTTGAGGCATTCGTAGGCGCCGTGCAGCAGGCCGGGCGCCATGGTCCAGCCGTGGTTGGCGCCGCTGAGCATCTCGTAGAGCAGGCCTTCCAGCACCCAGGGCAGGCCCTGGCCGCCGTCTTCCGGCGCGCAGGCCAGGGCCGGCCAGCCAGCCTGCCAGAAGGCGCGGTAGGCCTCGGCGAACCCCGGCGGCGTGCGCACCCGGCCGCCTTCGAGCCGGCAGCCCGTCGCGTCGCCGACCGACTGCAGCGGGGCCACGACCTCGCCGACGAACTTGCCGGCCTCGTCCAGCACCTGTGCCAGCAGGTCGGCGTCTGTGTCGGCATGGGGGGGCAGGGCGCGCAGCGCTTGCAGCGCCTGCAGCACCTGGAAAAGCAGGAAGCGCTGTTCGTCGACGGGCGGGCGGTAGTCCGGCATGTGGGAGTCAGGGATTGCGGCGGCGTGCACCGGCCACGGCAGTGGCGCGGTGGGGCCTCAGGATGTGGCGGTGCTGGCGCCGCGGGCGGCGCCGAGGTAGGTTTCGATCACGCGCGGGTCGTCCGCCAGCTCGCGGGCCGGGCCGTGCAGGCCGATCTCGCCGGTTTCCAGCACATAGCCGTAGTCGGCCACCTCCAGCGCGGCGCGCGCGTTCTGCTCCACCAGCAGGATGCTGACGCCATCGGCGCGCAGCTTCTCGATGGTGCGGAAGATGTCCTTGACCACCAGCGGTGCCAGGCCGAGGCTGGGTTCGTCCAGCATCAGCAGGCGCGGGCGCGACATCAGCGCGCGGCCGACGGCCAGCATCTGCCGCTCGCCGCCCGAGAGCGTGCCGGCCAGCTGGGTGCGGCGTTCCTTCAGGCGCGGGAACAGCGCGTAGACGCGTTCGAGTTCGCTCTTCCACTGCGGCACGCGCAGCTTCATCGCGCGGTAGCCACCCAGCACCAGGTTGTCTTCCACCGGCATGGTGCCGAACAGCTCGCGCTTCTCGGGCACCAGGGCCAGGCCCAGCATCACGCGTTCCTCCAGGTCGGCCTCGGTGATGTCGACGCCGTCGAACAGGATGCGCCCGCGCGCGGGCAGCAGGCCCATGAGCGCGTTGAGCGTGGTGGACTTGCCGGCGCCGTTCGGGCCGATCACCGTCACCACCTGGCCGGCGGCCAGCTGGAAGTCGAGGCCGGAGAGCACTTCGGCGCGGCCGTAGCCGGCATGCAGGTCCTTCACGTCGAGGAGCAGGTTGTCCGCCATCTCAGTGCTCCGTGCCCAGGTAGGCCGCCCGCACCTGCGGGCTGGCCTGCACTTCGGCCGGCGTGCCCTCCATCAGGCGGGTGCCGAATTCCATCACGACGATGCGGTCGGTCAGGCCCATGACGAATTCCATGTCGTGTTCCACCAGCAGCAGGCTCATGCCTTCGCCCTTCAATTGACGCAGCACGTCGGCCAGCGCCTGCTTCTCCTTGTGGCGCAGGCCGGCCGCGGGTTCGTCCAGCAGCAGCAGCGCCGGGTCGGTGCACAGGGCGCGGGCGATCTCCATCAGGCGCTGCGGGCCCAGGGCCAGGTTGCCGGCCAGTTCGTGCATGCGGTCGGCCATGCCGATGCGCGCCAGCTGGCGCTCGGCCTCGGCGAACAGGGCGCGCTCTTCCGCGCGGTCCATCCGCAGCATGGCGCGCAGGGGGCCGACCTTGCCGCGCAGGTAGCCGCCGAGCGCCACGTTCTCCAGCACCGTCATGTCGGGAATCATCTTGACGTGCTGGAAGGTGCGCGAGATGCCGCGCCGGGCGATCGCGCGCGAGGGCATGCCGCTGATGTCCTCGCCGCGGTAGATGACGCGGCCCGAGGTCAGCGGCAGCACGCCGGTGATCAGGTTGAAGGTGGTGGACTTGCCGGCGCCGTTCGGCCCGATCAGGCCGACGATGTCGCCGGCGCGGATGTCGAAGCTGACGTCGTTGACCGCCACCAGTCCGCCGAACTCCTTGCGCACGGCCTGCACCTGCAGCAGCGGCTCGCCCGCGGCGGGCTTGTCGCGCGTGGGCAGGGCCGGTGCGTCGGCCCAGTCGCGCTTGCGCCGGGCGGCTGGCACCCAGCGGGCGACGAAGCTCCACAGGCCTTCGGGTGCGTACTTGAGCACCACCACCAGGATCACGCCGAAGACGACGGTCTCGAAGTTGCCGCTGGTGCCGATCAGGCGCGGCAGCAGCACCTGCAGCTGGTCCTCCACCAGCTTCACCACGCCGGCGCCGAGAAAGGCGCCCCAGACGTGGCCGACGCCCCCGAGCACCGCCATGAACAGGTACTCGATGCCCTTGTTGATGGAAAAGGGCGTGGGGTTGACGGTGCGCTGGAAGTAGGCGAACAGCCAGCCCGAGATGGCCGCCAGCACCGCGGCGATGATGAACACCGTCAGCTTGGCGCGGAAGGTGGAGATGCCCATGGCCTCGGCCATCGTCGCCCCGCTCTTGAGGGAGCGGATCGCGCGGCCCGGCCGCGAATCGAGCAGGTGCGTGGCCGCCAGCGCTGCCAGCAGCGCGAAGATCCAGATCATCACGTGCAGCCCGCGGCCGGTGCCCAGGTCGTAGCCCAGGACCTTCAGGGTCGGGATGTTGAGGATGCCGTCGTACTTGCCCAGCCACTCCATGTTGGCCATGGTGTAGTTCAGCGCCAGGCCCCAGGCGATGGTGGCCAGCGGCAGGTAGTGGCCCGACATGCGCAGCGTGACCGCGCCCAGGATCAGCGCGGCGAAGACGGCAAGACCGATGCCGACCGCCAGCGCCAGCCAGGGCGAGGCCGCCATCTTCACCGCCAGGAAGGCCGCCGAGTAGGCGCCGATGCCGACGAAGGCGGCCTGGCCGAAGGAGGTGAGGCCGGCCACGCCGGTCAGCAGCACCAGGCCCAGCGCGACCAGCGCATAGAGGCCGATGTAGTTGCTCTGCGTGATCCAGAAGTCGGGCACCGGCAGCGCCGGCAGCACCAGCATCAGCGCGGCGAAGAGCGGGAAGGCATAGCGTCGCAGGGCGGCCATGTCAGTGCTCCTCCCCATGCGGATCGCGCAGCGAGCGCCACAGCAGCACCGGCAGGATCGAGGCGAACACGATCACTTCCTTGAAGGAGCTGGCCCAGAACGAGCTGAAGCTCTCCAGCAGGCCGACGGCGAGCGCGCCCACCAGCGCCAGCGGGTAGCTGGCGAGGCCGGCGAACACGGCGGCGACGAAGCCCTTGAGGCCGATGATGAAGCCGCTGTCATAGAAGATGGTGGTGGTCGGGCCGATCAGCAGGCCGGACAGCGCGCCGATGAAGGCGGCCATGGTGAAGGCCAGGCGGCCGGCGGAATTGGACGAGATGCCCATGAGGCGCGCGCCAACGCGGTTGACGGCGGTGGCGCGCAGGGCCTTGCCGGCCAGCGTGCGTTCGAAGAACAGGTACAGCATCACGATCAGCGCGATGGAAGCCAGGAAGATGATGAGCGCCTGGCCGGAGATGGCGAGCGGGCCGATGTTGAAGCGCTGGTCCCAGAAGCTCGGGTTGCGGAAGCCTTCTGCGCCGAAGAAGAACAGTCCCAGGCCCAGCAGCGCGAAGTGCACGCCGACCGAGACGATCAGCAGCACCAGCACCGAGGCGTCGGCCAGCGATTCGTAGGCGATGCGGTAGATCAGGTTGCCGAAGGGCGTGACCAGGGCCAGCGTCAGCAGCGCCTGCGCCACCATGGGCAGTCCCCTGGGCGCGGCCCAGATGGCGACCAGGGAGACCACCACCGGAATGGCGAGCGTGCGCAGCACCTGCTTGGCGATGCGCGCCGGCTTGTGGTGCAGGCGGATGCCGTTGACGAGGTCCATGGCCGCGACGACGGCGGCCAGCACGAGCAGGAACCACACCGTGCCGGGTACCTTGCCGGCCTGCATCAGGGCCAGGGTGAGGGCACCGAAGGCGACGAACTCGCCCTGCGGGATGAAGATGACCCGTGTGACGGCGAACAGGAGGACGGTGGCGAGGGCCAGCAGCGCATAGACGGCGCCGTTGGTCAGGCCGTCGAGCGCCAGGATGCCGGCGATGGAGAAGTCCATGGGGGAAGAGGGCTAGGGGCTGGGGCTGGGGATTAGGGGAGGGGCCAGAGGCTAGGGGCCAGGGAGAAACCAGGGTCGGGGCCCGTGGCAAGGCATGGAGGCCCAGGGTTGTTTCCCTGGCCTCCAGCCTCTAGCCTCCAGCCCCTGGTGGTGCCCGTGGCGTCGCGGGGGAGCAGCGCCCCCCCGGAACACCGGCCTACTTCTCGACCACGAACTTGCCGCCCGAGACCTTGAGCATCACGCCGGTCTCGTTGGTGTAGCCCCAGTGGTCATCCTTGGTCCAGTTCATCACGCCGTGGGCGAACACCGTGCGGCCCATGGTTTCGAAGGCGTCGCGCAGCGCGGCGCGGAACTCGGGCGTGCCCGGCTTGGCCTTCTTCAGCGCGATCGGCACGGCCTTCTCGAGCGCGACGGCCGCGTCGTAGCTGTGGCCGGCGAACTGGTTGGGCGCGCCGAAGGCCTTGTCGTACTTGCTGTAGAAGTCGACGGCCGCCTTCTTGGACGGGTGGGAATCGGGCAGCTGCTCGCCGACCATGGCGGGGCCGGAGACGACGAAGGTGCCCTCGACGGCCTTGCCGCCGATGCGCATCAGGTCCTGGGTGGCCGCGGCGTGGGTCTGGTAGATCTTGCCCTTGTAGCCGCGCTCGACCAGCGCCATCTGCGGCATGGCCGCGCCGGAGCCGGAGGCGACGACCAGCATGGCGTCGGGGTTGGCCGACGTCAGCTTCAGCGCCTGCGGGGTCACGCTGGTGTCGGTGCGGCCGAAGCGCTCGGTGGCGACGACCTTGATGCCGGCCTTGTCGGCCAGCGGCGTGAACGCCTTGAGCCACAGCTCGCCGTAGGCGTCGGTGTAGCCGAGGAAGCCAACGGTCTTCACGCCCTGCTTCTTCATGTGCTCCACCATGGCGTGGGCCATGACATCGTTGCCCTGGGGCAGCCGGAACAGCCAGGGGCTGTCGCCACCGACCGGCGAGGCGGCCAGCTGCACCGTCTTGGCTTCCGTGGCCACCGGCGTCATGGCGCCGGCCACCGGCGTCAGGCAGGAGCCGATGATCAGGTCGACCTTGTCCTCGGTGACGAAGCGGCGGGCGTTGCTCACGCCCTTGCCCGGGTCGGAGGCGTCGTCGAGGATGATCAGGTTGACCTTCTCGCCCGCGATCTCTTTCGGGAACAGCTTGAACTGGTTCTGCATCGGGATGCCCAGGCCGGAGCCGGGGCCGGTCAGCGACAGGCTGACGCCGATGTTGATGTCTGCCAGGGCCGCGCTGGCGGCCACCAGCGTCACCGCGGCGGCGACGAGATTGCGTACGAGTTTCATGGGAGTCTCCGTTGGTGGTTGGTGGTGGAAAGAGTCAGCGCGGCGCCATCCGCAGCGCGCCGTCCAGGCGGATCACTTCACCGTTGAGGTGGGTGTTGGTGACCACGTGGCAGGCCAGCTGGGCGAACTCCTGCGGTTTGCCCAGGCGCGGCGGAAAGGGGATGGACGCCGCCAGCGACTGCTGCACCGGCTCGGGCAGCGACTTCATCAGCGGCGTGGCGAACAGGCCGGGCGCGATGGTGCAGACGCGGATGCCGTGCTGCGCCAGGTCGCGCGCCATCGGCAGCGTCATGCCCACCAGTCCGCCCTTGGAGGCGCTGTAGGCCTGCTGGCCGACCTGGCCGTCGAAGGCGGCGACCGAGGCGGTGAACAGCATGACGCCGCGCTCGCCGTCTTCCAGCGGCGGCAGCTTGGCGCAGGCCGCCGCGAACAGCCGGCTGGCGTTGTAGGTTCCCACCAGGTTGATGTTGACCACGCGCGCGAAGTCCTCCAGCGCCGCGGCGCTGCCGTCCTTCTGCACCACGCGCTTGGCCGTGCCGATGCCGGCGATGTTCATCAGGATGCGCGCCGGGCCGTGTGCCTGCGCGGCCCGCTCGATGGCGGCGGCCATGCTGTCGGCGCTGGTGATGTCGCACTGGCACGCCACGCCGCCGATCTCGGCCGCGACCTTCTCGGCCAGCGCGAGGTTGACGTCGAGCACGGCGACCTTGGCGCCCAGGCGGGCGAGCTCGCGTGCCGTGGCCTCGCCCAGCCCGGAAGCGCCGCCGGTGACCAGCGCGGCCTGTCCCTGGATGTTCATGCCTTGTCCTTCTTCGGTTGCAGGGTGAAGGGAAGCTGGCCGTCGTGGAAGGCCCGCACCATGGCGTCGCGGTGCTTGAGCACGGCACGCTGGTTGATGGAGCCCTTGTCGGTGACCTCGCCCTTGTCGATGGAGGGCGGCTCGTGCATCAGGTGCAGGCGCGCCACCCGGTTGGCGCTGCCGGTGGCCTGTGCGGCGAGCGTCTCCAGCACCTGCTGGAAGTGCGCCTGCACCGGCGCGCTCTCCAGCACCTGCTGCAGCGGCGCGTCGTCCGCCAGGCCCGCCAGCTTGCGCACCACGGGGGTGGGGAACAGCAGCGCGCCGACCTCGTTGCGGTCCAGGCCCGTGATGACGGCGTCCTGCACGTAGGGCGCGCCGGCGGCGATGATCTTCGCGCGCAGCGGGCCCACGCTGACGAAGGTGCCGGTGGCCAGCTTGAAGTCCTCGGCGATGCGGCCGTCGAACTTCAGCCCCTGGTGGGGGTCCTGCGGGTCGATCCACTGCACGGCGTCGCCGGTGCAGAAGAAGCCTTCGTCGTCGAAGCTCTCGGCCGTGGCTTCCGGGCTGCGCCAGTAGCCGGGCGTGACGTTGGGGCCCTTGTAGCGGATCTCGGTCTTGCCGTCGACCGGCACCAGCTTGAGTTCCATGCCCGGCGTGGGCAGGCCCAGGTGGCCGGACTTCACCTCGGGACTGGTGACGAACACGGCGAAGGGCGAGGACTCGGTCATGCCCAGGCCGGTGCCCATCACGATGCGCTCGCCGATCTCGGCTTCCTGCACCTCGTGCAGCAGGTCCCAGATCGGCTGGGCCAGCGACGCGCCGGAATAGAAGAACATGCGCACCCGCGACAGCAGGTTGCGGCGCAGCACCGGGTCGGCCTTCATGGCGTGGGCGATGGCCTCGAAGCCGGTCGGCACGTTGAAGTAGATGGTGGGCGCGATCTCGCGCAGGTTGCGCAGCGTCTCCTGCACCAGCGCCGGCGTGGGCTTGCCGTCGTCGATGTAGAGGGTGCCGCCGTTGTAGATGACCAGGCCGACGTTGTGGTTGCCGCCGAAGGTGTGGTTCCAGGGCAGCCAGTCCACCAGCACGGGCGGATCCTCGGCCAGCAGCGGCATCGACTGGCGCATCTGCTGCTGGTTGGCGCACCACATGCCGTGGGTGTTGATCACCGCCTTGGGCAGCTTGGTGGAGCCCGAGGTGAACAGGAACTTGGTGATGGTGTCGGGGCCCGTGGCGTGCATGGCCGTGTCGACGGCGTCGGTGGCCTCGGTCTCCAGCAGCGCGTCCCAGGCCGTGCATTCGCGCCCCGGCACGCTGCCGTGGCCCAGCACCACTTCGATGCCGGGGCCGCAGGTGGCGGCGATGGCCTTGGCATAGCGGTCGCCGTCGAGCGTGAACACCATGCCCGGCGTGAGCGTCTGCAGCACGTGGCGCAGCTTGTCGAAGTCCTGGCTGACGGTGGAATAGGCGGGCGACACCGAGCAGTGCGGGATGCCAACGTAGACGCAGGCGAGGGCCAGCAGCGCGTGCTCCAGGCCGTTCTCGCACAGGATGGCGACCGGCCGGTCGGCGTTGAGGCCGCGGTCGAGCAGCGCCTGGCCGACGCGGCGGGCGGTGTCCAGCGCCTCGCGGTAGGTGACCTTGCGCCAGTCGCCGGTGCTGCCGTCGGGGTTGCGCACGCGGCGCGCCATGAAGATGCGCTCCGGCTCGGTGCTGGCCCAGTGCACCAGGCGGTCCGTCATGCGGTAGGCATAGCCTTCGAGCGGCTGCTCGGCGCGCAGGTAGGTGACCCCGCTGGCGCCTTCGCGCAGCACGCCGCGCGTGACGCCGAAGCGCATGGGCCGGTAGGGCACGGCTTGCTTCATGGCGACGGCGCTCATTCCTTGCCGACCTTCGCCGCCCGGCCTTCGAGGAAATCGCGCACGCGCTGCTTGGCCTCGGGGGCGCTCTGCGCGATGGCGGCCATGAGGGCCTCGGTGAGGAAGCCCTGGTCGGCCGGCTGCTCGGCGATGCGGGGCAGGGCGTGCGTCAGCGCATAGTTGGTCAGCGGCGCGTTCTGTGCCACGCGCTTGGCCAGTTCCATCGCCTTGTCGAAGGCCGTGCCCTTGGGCACCAGGTACTGCGCGAAGCCGGCGCGCTCGCCTTCCTCGGCCTTGTAGACGCGGCCGGTCAGCATCATGTCCGTCATGCGCGCGGCGCCGATCAGGCGCGGGATGCGCACCGCGCCGCCGCCGCCCACGAAGATGCCGCGCGAGCCTTCGGGCAGCGCGTAGAAGGTGGTGTCGTCGGCCACGCGCACGTGGCAGGCCGCGGCGAGTTCCAGCCCGCCGCCCACCACCGCGCCATGCAGCGCGGCGATCACGGGCACCGGGCCGTATTGCACTTCCTCGAGTGCCGCATGCCACATGCGCGAGTGGTGCAGGCCGGCGCCGGCATCGCGTTCCTTCAGTTCGGACAGGTCGAGTCCGGCGCAGAAGTGTTCGCCCACGCCATCGAGCACCGCGGCCCGCACGGTGGAGGGCAGGTTCTCGAAAGCGTGGCGCACGGCCAGGATCAGGCTGTCGTTCAGCGCGTTGCGCTTGGACGGGCGGTTCAGGCGGACCACGGCGACGTCGCCGACGGTCTCGATGAGGATGTCTTGTGAGCTCATGTCTTGTTCGGAGTCGGCGCGATTATTTGTTATAAACGATAACGAACTCAAGCCATCTTCCCTAGGGCATACCCTAGGACAACGAATCAGGAGACGCACGGTGGACCACGCGAACCTCATCGCCATCGACACGCACACGCACGCCGAGATCAGTTGCTGGAACCCCTTCGACAACTACGGCGAGGAGTACGACCGTGCGGCCGACAAGTACTTCCGCTCCAGCCGCCGGCCGACCATCGCGGAGACCATCGCCTACTACCGCGAACGTCGCATCGGCCTGGTGATGTTCACGGTCGACAGCGAGTCGCAGCTGGGGCGCCGCCGCATCCCCAACGAGGAGATCGCCCAGGCTGCGCGCGAGAACAGCGACATCATGATCTGCTTCGGCAGCATCGATCCGCACAAGGGCAAGATGGGCGCGCGCGAGGCCGAGCGGCTGATCAAGGAAGAAGGCGTGCGCGGCTTCAAGTTCCATCCCACGGTGCAGGGCTACCACCCGTACGACCGCATGGCCTGGCCGATCTACGAGGTGATCAACGAACACAAGTTGCCCGCCGTGTTCCACACCGGGCACAGCGGCATCGGCTCCGGCATGAAATGCGGCGGCGGCCTGCGCCTGGAGTACAGCAACCCGATGCACCTGGACGACGTGGCGATCGACTTCCCGGACATGCAGATCGTGATGGCGCATCCCAGCTTCCCCTGGCAGGACGAGGCGCTCTCCGTGGCCACGCACAAGCCCAATGTGTGGATCGACCTGTCCGGCTGGAGCCCCAAGTACTTCCCCAAGCAGCTGGTGCAGTACGCCAACACGCTGCTGAAGGACCGCATCCTGTTCGGCAGCGACTATCCGCTGATCACGCCCGACCGCTGGATGAAGGACTTCGAGGAAGCCGGCTTCAAGCCCGAGGTGATGCCTGGCATCCTCAAGGGCAACGCGGTGCGGCTGCTGGGTCTGCAGTAGCCCCATCCGCTCGTGCTCTCCATGCGCGGCGGCGTCGCTCATGGGGCGGTCCCTGCCCGGGCTGCCCGGCACGGCCTACATGCGGATGCGAATTCGTCCGCGCAACGCCGCCGTGCCGGCCGGCTCCAACGCCCATGGCACAGCTGGAATACCTCATCGGTGTCGACGGCGGCGGCAGCGGGACGCGGGCGCTGGTGCAGCGCCGCGACGGCACGCCGGTCGGTGCCGGCGAGGCCGGGCCGTCCGCGCTGGGCCAGGGCGTGGGGCGCGCCTGGCGCCACCTCGGCCAGGCGGTGCAGGACGCCTTCGACAAGGGCAGGGTGCCCCTGCCACCGCTGGCGCAGTGCGCGCTGGCCGCGGGTCTGTCGGGCATCAGCCATCCGCCGCTGCGCGCCGCGTTCATTGCCGCCGATCCGGGCTACGGCTGGCTGGGCGTCGAAACCGATGCCTTCGCCATGCTGCTGGGCGCGCACGGCGGCCGGCCCGGCGTGATTCTCGTCGCCGGCACCGGCAGCATCGCCGAAGCGCTCCACGCCGACGGCAGCCGCGCTACAGTTGGCGGATGGGGTTTTCCTGTGGGTGACGAAGGCAGTGGCGCCTGGCTCGGTTTGCAGGCGGTGCGCCATGCGCAGGCCGCGCTGGACGGCCGCGCCAACGCCGGCGCGCTGGCGCGGCGCGTGGCGCTGCTGTGCGGCGAGGAGCGCGAGAACCTGCAGGCCTGGTGCGGCGCCGCTGGCCAGTTCGAGTTCGCGCAGCTGGCCCGCGCCGTGTTCGACGTGGAAGCGAGCGACCCGGTGGCAGCCGGCCTGTTGCAGCAGGCGGTGGCGGCCCTGGAAGACCTGGCGCTGGCGGTCGATCCCCACGGGCGGCTGCCGCTGGCCATGAGCGGCAGCGTGGGCGAGCGCCTGGCGGCGCGCATGCGGCCTGCGCTGCGGGCCCGCCTGGTGCCGGTA
>JAEZKX010000332.1 GCA_023436025.1 Pseudomonadota bacterium
GGTCTACGCGCGCGGGCAGGACGTGGTGATCGAGCCGCGCAAGCTCTGGCCCGCGGGTGGCAGGCGCAAGGGCCGCATCGCCGGCTGCGGCGAGGGCCGGGCGCTGGCCTTCGCCGACGATCCCGGCTGGGCCGACGCCCTGCTGCCGTTGCTGGGGGCGGCCGACGCGCCGGCCCCGCAGGAGGTGCTGGATGGCATCGTGGCCGTGCTGGGGCGCTGGCGCGCGCACTGGGGCACGCGACCGGCGGCGGTGGTGCCCATGCCCTCGGCCACCCATGCGCAGCTGGTGGCTTCGGTGGCGGCGCACGTGGCGCAAGTGGGTCGCCTGCCGCTGATCGATGCGCTGCAGCTGCACGGGCCGCTGCCGGACGCCGAGCTGGCTTCGGCCGCCAAGGTCCGGGCGCTGGACCAGGCCCTGGCCCTGCGCCCCGGGGTGGACCTGCCGGACGGACCGCTGCTGCTGGTGGATGCGCGCTACCGCAGCGGCTGGACGATGACGGTCGCTGCCGCGCTCCTGCGCGAGGCCGGCGCGCCCGCCGTGCTTCCGCTGGTGCTGCACCAGGCGCCCTGAGGCGGGGGCCCCGGGCCTGCCCCTGCGTGCATGGGCCGCAGCGATCGCCCGCAAGATGTCACCGGCCGCCGGCGATTTCGTGCCTCGCCTGCGCCGGCCGGTCGCCGCACCATGGGATGGCGCAATCCCGCGCTCGGAGAAGCCCATGAAGCAAGTCGTCACCCTGTTCGCGCTGGCCCTCGGCTGTGCGCTGGCCCACGCCGCCGACCCCGCCCCCAAGAAGCCGACCCGCATGGCCACCTGCCAGAAGGAGGCCACCGCCTCCGGCAAGAAGGGCGAGGAACGCAAGGCGGTGCTGCAGGCCTGCCTGGCCGCGGGCAAGGCCGCCGCCAAGGGCGAGAAAAAGGCGGGCTGAAGCCGGCCGCGCAGCCGCTAGCGCGCGCCCAAGGCTTCGCGCTCCGCCGCATCGAGGCCGGGCCGTGCCGCCGGCGTCCAACCGCGTCGCCCGGTGGCCTGCAGGTGGCGGTACCAGCGCCAGGCCCAGCTCGCCCAGCGGCTGCGCACCAGGGGCCATCCCAGCACGCTGGGATAGAGCCCCGCGAAGAACGGGTTGCGTCGCAAGCTGAGGTACACCTCCACCCGCACCGTGGGGCCCGGGCTGGGGGTGCGCCGATGGAAGCCGCTGGTGTCGCCCACCACCAGCGTGTTGCCCGGCACCGCGGCGACGAAGGGCGCGCAGCCGGTCAGCTGCTCCAGCTCCGCCGCCGTGGCGCGGAACGAACCCTTGGCATGCAGGCGGTTCGGATGCTGCGCGGCTTCGCTGGCCCGCGCCTGCGTCCACGCGAGCCGCGCGGGCGTCACGCGCTGCGATCCGGGCCAGTAGGCGAACGGCCCTTCGTGGGCGCCCACCTCGTGCAGGAACAGCCAGGCCTTGGCCGTGGCGTGGAAGGTGTCGACGTGCCAGTCGGTCTGGGGGTCGTGCGTGGCGCCGGGCGCGTCGCCGTGCACGCACTGGATGGCGATGATGGGCGCGCCCGGATAGCCGGCCGTGTAGCGCACCAGGCGCAGCAATGGCGCGTGCGACAGCAGCGCATGCAGCGCCGGGTAGCGCCCGGCGCAGGTCTGCGCATCGAGGTTGATGCGGCGGGTGAGCGCGGGCGGCTGGGCCATCTCGAGGACGGGCAGGGCGGCTTGCGCCACCTCGTCGCGCAGGGCGGCGAACTGCGCCGGCGGCAGGAAATCCTGCAGGCACAGATAGCCGTCACGGTCGATGGCCTGGCTGTGGGCCGGCGCCAGCCCGCGGCGCAGCCAGTGCCGCCGCAGCCGGCAGGCGGCGTGCGCGAGGCGCATGCGGGCGGCATGCAGTCCCCAGGCGTTCAGGCGGGCATTGCGCAGGACCGGATTGGCGGTGAAGTCGGTCGCGCCGGTGAGCACGCGCAGCCAGTGGGCGGGCCAGAGGAGGTCGAAGGGGCTGCGCATGGATAAAAAGGCGATGCGCTAACATCATGACATCACGCGGCGTCCGGCCGGTGGCCGTTTGCCGGCTGTACCCGGACCTCCACCGCCACCGCGTGTGCGCCGGCCGGGTCGGTGCCACAGTGCTCGTCCACGCGGCGCCCAGCGAAGGCGGCCACCCCCACCGTTCATGGAAACAAACCTGCTTCCCTGGATCCTCGCGGCCGTCCTGGTCTTCTGGGCGCTCGGCGCCTACAACCGCCTGGTGCGCCTGCGCTCCGAGGCGAACCAGGCCTTTGCTGCGCTCGACGCGGAACTGGCCCGCCAGGTGCAGCTGGTGCACGACGCCATTCCGCCCGAGGAGGCGCAGCCGCAGACGCAGTTCGAAGGCGGCAGCGCCTTCTGGAGCGGCCTGCAGGGTGCGGCGGCGCAGCTGGCGGCGGCGCTCGGATCGGCCCGCGCCCGGCCGCTGGATCCCGAGCGCATCGCCGCCCTGGGCGCCGCGCAGGAGGTGCTGGCCATGGCCTGGGAGCGCGCCGAGCGTGACGACGCGCACGATCTCGCCGGGCCGCGCCTGCCCGAGAACTTCGGCACCGAACGCGCGCACATGACCCACGTGGCGCAGCGCGCCACCGAGACCTTCAACGAGGCAGTCGCCCGCTACAACGAGGCCATCGGGCAGTTCCCCGCCGTCCTGCTGGCGTGGTTGTTCGGCTTCCAGCCGGGGCGCGGGCTGCGCGTACGCGCATAAGCACATCACGGGATGTTGGTTGCCGATGAGCCAGGCCTTGCCTATAGTCGCGGCTCATAAAGAAATGAGGAGGCCCATGCGGCTGGTGACGATTCTCCTGGCGGCGTTCGCGGCCGCGCCCGCGCTGGCGCAAACGCCCGACGCCCTTTACCTGCGCAGCCTCGCTGCGACCTGCGCCAACTGCCACGGCACCGACGGCCGCACGGTGCAGGGTTCGCCCCTGCCGCCGCTGGCCGGCATGCAGCGCGAGTACCTCGTCACGCAGCTGAAGGCGTTCAAGGCCGGCACCCGGCCTTCGACCATCATGACGCAGCTCGCCAAGGGCTACACCGATGCGCAGATCGAGCAGCTGGCGACCTTCTTCGCCGCGCAGAAGTGAGGCGATGACGATGCAACGACGTTCCTTCCTCTCTTCCGCGGCCGCCCTGGGCCTGCTGGGCGCCAGCGGCTGCGCGACCACCTCCATCCCGTCCAAGGCGCGCGTGGTCGTCGTCGGCGGCGGCTATGGCGGCGCCACCGCGGCCAAGTACGTGCGCCTGCTGTCGGACCACAAGATCGAAGTGGTGCTGATCGAGCCCAACGAGGCCTTCGTGTCCTGCCCCATCTCCAACCTGGTGCTGGGCGGCAGCAAGCAGATCGCCGAGATCACCACGCCCTACACCGGCCTCGCGCGCAGGCATGGCGTGACCGTGGTGCGCGACTTCGCCCAGTCCATCGACACCGCGCGCAAGACCGTCACGCTCGGCCGTGGCGGCAGCATCGCCTACGACAAGCTGGTGGTCTCGCCCGGCGTCGACCTGGTGTTCAACGCGGTCGAGGGCGCGCAGGCGGCCCATGCCGCCGGCCAGGTGCTGCAGGCCTGGAAGGCCGGCCCCGAGACAGTGGCGCTGCGCCGCCAGCTCGAGGCCATGCCCGACGGCGGCGTGTTCGCGGTCACCGTGCCCGAGACGCCCTACCGCTGCCCGCCCGGCCCGTACGAGCGCGCCTGCCAGGTGGCCTGGTACTTCAAGAACCACAAGCCGCGCAGCAAGGTGCTGATCCTCGACGCCAACCCGGACGTCACCTCCAAGGGCGCGCTGTTCAAGAAGGTGTGGGCCGAGCAGTACCGCGGCATGGTCGAGTTCCGCCCGCAGCACAAGGCGGTGGCGGTCGATCCGCGCGCCAAGGTGATCAAGTTCGAGGTGCACGATGACGTCAAGGCCGACGTCATCAACCTGCTGCCGCCCATGCGCGCCGGCGCCATCGCCGTGCAGGCCGGCCTGAACAACCTGGCCAACAACCGCTGGTGCGGCGTCGACTTCCAGACCTTCGAGTCGAGCGTGGCGCGCGACGTGCACGTGCTGGGCGATTCCATCCAGATCGCCCCGGGCATGCCCAAGAGCGGCCACATGGCCAACAACCACGGCAAGGTGGCGGCCGCCGCCATCGTCGCCCAGCTCTCGGGCTGGCCGGTGAACCCGGCGCCGGTGCTCACCAACACCTGCTATAGCTTCACCGACGACAAGAACGTGGTGCACGTGGCCAGCGTGCACGCCTACGTGGCGGCCGAGAAGACCTTCAGGACGGTGGCCGGCTCCGGCGGCCTGAGCGCCGCGCCCACCGAGCTGGAGGGGACGTACGCCATGAACTGGGCGCGCAACATCTGGGCCGACGCGCTCGCCTGAGGCTTCGCATGACGGAATGAGGGGATGACACAATGACCCGGTCACCGGGTCATCCAGTCATCGACGCGCAGCGAGGTCGTTCTGTCATTGCAGGTTCCCCTCTGGCGGCAGCTGCAGGCTGCCGCTTCCGTTCTGGCCGCCGTGCGCCGCGGCGAATCGGCCACGCCGGCCATCGCGCGGGTCGACGCCAGCCTGCGTCCGGCGGCGCAATCCCTCGCCTTCTACGTGCTGCGCAACCTGGGGCGTGCGGAGGCCTTGCGCAAGGCCCTGGCCCGGCGGGCGCCTCGGCCCGCGGCCGACGCGCTGCTGTGCACCGCGCTGGCCCTGTGCTGGCGCGAGGAGGGCGCACCCTACCCAGCCTTCACCCTGGTCGACCAGGCCGTCGAAGCCGCCAAGCGCGGCGCCGAGACCCGGCCGCAGCAGGCCTTCATCAATGCCTGCCTGCGCCGCTTCCTGCGCGAGCGCGAGACGCTGGTGGCCGCGACCGGGCGCGACCCGGTGGCCCGCTGGAACCATCCGCGCTGGTGGATCGAGCGCCTGCGGCAGGACCATCCCGGCGACTGGCAGCAGATCCTGGAAGCCAACAACGCCGCCGCGCCGATGACGCTGCGCGTGAACGCGCGCCGCGCCACGGTGGCCGCCATGCAGGCCCGGCTGGAGCAGGCGGGCATCGCTGCCCGCCCCGTCGGCGCGCACGGCCTGGTGCTGGTGCGGCCGCTGCCGGTGGAGGCGATTCCCGGGTTCGCCGAGGGTCTGGTCTCGGTGCAGGATGCCGGCGCCCAGCTCGCGGCCCCGCTGCTGCTGGGCGACAGCGCGCCGCGGCGGGTGCTCGACGCCTGCGCCGCCCCGGGCGGCAAGACCGCCCACCTCCTGGAGCTGGCCGACGCCGAGGTGCTGGCGCTGGACGTCGACCCGGCGCGCTGCGACCGCATCCACCAGAACCTGGCGCGGCTGGGGCTGCGGGCCGAGGTGCGCGCGGCCGACGCGGCCGAACCCTCCGCCTGGTGGGATGGCCGGCCCTTCGATGCCATCCTGCTGGACGCGCCGTGTACCGCCTCGGGCATCGTCCGTCGTCACCCGGATGTGCGTTGGTTGCGGCGCGAAAGCGACATCGCCGCCCTGGCGGCGCAGCAGGAGCGGTTGCTCACTGCGCTATGGCCCCTGCTGGTGCCTGGCGGACGCTTGGTTTACTGCACCTGTTCCGTGTTCCGCCCCGAGGGCGACGCGCAGATCGCTGCGTTTCTTGCACGCAACAGCACGGCGCGCCAGCGGTCCGCGCCCGGCCATTTAATGCCTCGGCACGCGGCCGGGGGGGAGGGCGTCCGGGACAATGAGGCGGGTGACCACGACGGCTTCTTCTACGCGGTGCTGGAAAAGAGTGCAGGGCATGCGCCGCAACGCCAGCCGGCTCCTTGAGGGGGTGGCGCGTGCCATGGCCTTCCTGTTGCTGCTGTGCAGCATCGCCTTCGCGCCGGTCCGCGCCGACACGCTGCCGGCGGAAGTCACCGAGTTGCAGGTGGAGCGGCTGGACGACGGCGTCTACCTCAGCGCCCAGGTCCGCTTCGAGTTGCCCGGCCCGGTCGAGGAGGCGCTGGCCAAGGGCATCCCCATGTATTTCGTGGCCGAGGCCATCATCTACCGCGAGCGCTGGTACTGGTATGACAAGCGGGTGAAGACGGCCGAGCGCCACATGCGCCTGGCCTACCAGCCGCTCACCCGCCGCTGGCGGCTGCAGATCTCGTCGGCGCCCATCGGCAACAACGGCCTGGTGCTGGGACAGAATTTCGACACGCGCGAAGAGGCGCTGGCGGCCATGGAGCGCATCTCGCGCTGGCGCATCGCCAGCCTGACCGACGTCGACCCGGAAGTGCCCCACACCGTGGACTTCCGCTTCCGCCTGGACGTCTCGCAACTGCCCCGGCCCTTCCAGATCGGCGCCGTGGGCCAGACCGACTGGAACCTGGTCGCCTCCCGGTCGGTGCGCCTGGATCCGCTCAAGTGAACATGCAGCGCCCTCCGGTAGGCCCGGCACGCTCGCTGCTGCAGGGCTCGCGCGCCGTGCGCTGGGCGGTCGCCTTCGTGGCCACGGTCACGGTGGCCATCGCCATCGTGCTGATGTTCCTGCTGACGCAGGCGACCAACAACCGCGAGCTGTACGAGCGCAACTACGGCTTCCTGTTCGCCCTGAACATGGTGGTGGCCGGCGTGCTGCTGGCGGTGATCCTGTGGGTGTTCGTGCGGCTGGTCTCGCGGCTGAGGCGCGGCAAGTTCGGCAGCCGGCTGCTGATCAAGCTGGCCGCCATCTTCGGGCTGGTGGGCGTGCTGCCGGGCCTGCTGATCTACGTGGTGTCCTACCAGTTCGTCTCGCGCTCCATCGAGAGCTGGTTCGACGTGAAGGTGGAAGGCGCGCTGGAGGCGGGCCTGAACCTGGGCCGCGCCACCCTGGATACCCTGTCCAACGACTTCGGCAACAAGACGCGGGCGGCGGCGGCGCCGCTGGCGGAGATCCCCGAGGCCTCGGCCGGGCTGGTGCTGGAGCGGGTGCGCGAGCAGCTCTCCGCCGTCGACGTGGTTCTGTGGAGCGCGAATGGGCAGATGATCGGCAGCGCCGGCCAGTCGCGCTTCCAGCTCAACCCGGAGCGGCCGACTGCGCAGCAGCTGCGCACGGTGCGCTCGCAGCGCGTGCTGACCCATGTCGAAGGGCTGGAGGACCCGGCCACGGCGGGCAGCAATGCGCGCATCAAGGCGCTCGTGCTGGTGCCGCAGCCGGGCGTGGGCCTGCTGGCCGAGCCGCGCTACCTGCAGGCCACGACCACCCTCCCGCCCACGCTGGTGGCCAACGCGCTCGCGGTGCAGGAGGCCAACCGCGAATACCAGGAACGCGCGCTGGCGCGCGAGGGACTGCGGCGCATGTACATCGGCACGCTGACGCTGAGCCTGTTCCTGGCGGTGATCGGTTCGGTGCTGCTGGCCATCATCCTGGGCAACCAGCTGGCCCGGCCGCTGCTGCTGCTGGCCGCCGGCGTGAGCGAGGTGGCCGCCGGCGACCTCTCGCCCAAGCCGGCGCTGCAGGGCAAGGACGAACTCGGCGGCCTGACGCGCGCATTCGCCGAGATGACGCAGCAGCTCGCCGACGCCCGCGCCGCGGTGGAGAAGAGCATGGTGCAGGTGAACGCGGCGCGCGCCAACCTGCAGACCATCCTGGACAACCTGACTGCCGGCGTCATCGTGCTGGATGCGCGCGGGCGCATCCAGGCCTCCAACCCCGGCGCCGAGCGCATCCTGCGCGTGCCGCTGGAGATGTACCGCGGCCGAGCGCTCGACGCGGTGCCGGGCCTGGACGTGTTCGGCCAGGCGGTGCTGCAGCGCTTCGACGAGTTCTTCACCGAAAGCCGGCTGATCGACCACTGGCAAGGCACCTTCGAGCTGAACATCGCGCGCGCCAACGACACCGCCAACGTGGTGACGCTGGTGGCGCGCGGCGCCCAGATGCCCGGCGACGCCCGCCTGCTGGTGCTGGACGACATCTCCGAGATCGTGTCGGCGCAGCGCGCGCAGGCCTGGGGCGAGGTGGCGCGCCGCCTGGCGCACGAGATCAAGAATCCCCTGACGCCCATCCAGCTGTCGGCCGAGCGCCTGGCGATGAAGCTGGCCAACAAGGTGGCCGATCCCGAGAAGGCCATCCTCACCAAGTCGGTCGCGACCATCGTGGACCAGGTCGAGTCCATGAAGCGGCTGGTCAACGAGTTCCGCGACTACGCGCGGTTGCCGGCGGCCGAGCTGAAGCCGGTGGACCTGAACGCGCTGGTCGCCGACGTGCTGATGCTCTACGCCCGCGAGGGCGACGCCGCCAAGGGCCAGGTGCCGGTGCGCATGGAGCTGGACCCGGCGGCGCCCCGGATCCTGGGCGATGCGCAGCAGCTGCGCCAGGTGATCCACAACCTGCTGCAAAACGCCCAGGATGCCAGCGAAGGCAGGTCCGGCTCCGTGGTGGTGGTGCGCACGCAATGGAACCCCACCAGCCGGCGGGTGCGACTGGTGGTGCTGGACAACGGCGCCGGGTTTCCCGAGCACATCCTCAAGCGTGCCTTCGAGCCCTACGTCACCACCAAGACCAAGGGGACCGGCCTGGGACTGGCGGTCGTGAAAAAAATCGCGGATGAGCATGGCGCCCGGATCGACCTCAAGAATCGGATGGATGAGGATGTGATCCTGGGCGCCCAAGTGTCGTTATCATTTGGAGTTGCGAGTTAGCAACGCCTGAGAAGGACCCGATGGCAAACATACTGGTGGTAGACGACGAGCTGGGCATCCGGGATCTGTTGTCGGAAATCCTCAACGACGAGGGTCACACCGTCGAGCTCGCGGAGAACGCGGCGCAGGCGCGTGCAGCGCGCCAGCGCATCCGGCCCGACCTGGTGCTGCTGGACATCTGGATGCCCGATACCGACGGCGTCACGCTCCTGAAGGAGTGGAGCGCCACCGGCCTGCTGAACATGCCGGTGGTGATGATGAGCGGCCACGCCACCATCGAGACCGCGGTGGAAGCCACCAAGATCGGCGCGCACTCCTTCCTGGAGAAGCCGATCACCATGCAGAAGCTCCTGAAGGCCGTCGAGGCCGCGCTCGCGCGCACGGCACCGTCCGCGGCCTCGCCTTCGTCCATGGCCGGCAACGTGATGCCCATGCGCAAGCCCGGCATGGCCGGCGTGATGCCCATGATGGCCTCGACTGGCGAACTCACCGTCGAAGCCGCCATGACCGGCGGCCAGACCATCCCGGCGCCGGTGGAGATGGGGCCGCAGGCGCGCCAGGTGTTCGAGCTGGACAAGCCCCTGCGCGACGCGCGCGACGAGTTCGAGAAGTGCTACTTCGAGTTCCACCTGGCCAAGGAAGGCGGCTCCATGACCCGCGTGGCCGAGAAGACCGGCCTGGAGCGAACCCACCTGTACCGCAAGCTGAAGCAGCTGGGTGTGGACCTCTCGCGCGGCAAGCGCAGCAGCAGCGCGGCGTGAGCCCAAATCTGCCTGCTATAATCAACCTTCTCACGGCCCGGTAGCTCAGTTGGTAGAGCAGCGGATTGAAAATCCGCGTGTCGGTGGTTCGATTCCGCCCCAGGCCACCAGATTCCCTCCTTGAGAAATCAGGGACTAAACAGCCTCCACAAGAGGCTGTTTTCGTTTGTGGACCGGCTTCGCTGAATTCTCTGCCGGTCCAAACGGCCATCTCCCCTGCCGCGCGCGCCTTGGCGGTTCTGCGCCGATGCAAGCTGCCCTGCAGAAGGACGACCGCATGGCCGCGCGCAACAGGCCTGGACCTTGTGGGCATCGAGCACTGAAGTCTGCCTGCACAGCATACGGGAGTACGTGGTGATGGGATCACGCCCAACGGTGTCACCCCTCAACGACTGCGAGTGGTGGTGCGTTGTGCCGTGCCTGGCGAGATCGCCGCGCCGGATCGTGCCGGTCCTGCTGGCGCATCGGGCAGCGCTGCGCACGCGTCGCAGGATGGGGCCGCCACATGCGCAGGTCCATTGGGCCTGCAAAGATGGGCGACTCCACCGTTGCCCACGCCAAGGCGGGCTGCGGGCTGAGCTCGCGCTGCCTGGGGCTTGCTGAAGCCTTAGGTCAGGCGCGTGCTGGGGCGGCCCATCGCCGCCTCGGCGGCTTCTGCCGCGCGCAACTGCCGGGCCAGCGCCAGCCAGGCGCCGGCCGCGATTCCCAGCACGGCGAGGCCGGAGCCGGCCGACAGCATGGCGAGGCCGGTGACTCCATTGCCGACCGAACAGCCCAAAGCGGTGATGCCTCCGAATCCCATGAGGACTGCACCTGCAAAGTGGTCGCGCAGCTCAGCAGGTGTCCGGAAGGACTCCAGCTGGAAGTCGCCGCGCAGCTTCGCCGTGGCGAACGCGCCGAGCAGGACGCCGAGCGAAAGCATCACGCCGAAGGTGGCCACGGTGGCCTTGTCCGACCACAGGGTGAGCAGGTCCAAGGCATGGCCCATGGGTGCGGAGAAGGACAGTGCCTCGGGCCGCTTCGACTGCGTACCCAGCCAGGCGGCTTCAAGCGTTTCCGGGTGCTCGGCCAGGAAGCCAATCCGCCCGGTGAGGAAGAAGGCAGCCCCGAGCAGCAGCCCCACCGCCAGGCCGCCGCCCCAATGGGACGCATCGATCCGGCCACGCACCCGCCAGGCCAACACGAACACGGCAGCGGCGAGGCCCGCCGTCAGCGTCCACCGGATGATCGTCGGCGACATCGCCAGCGCACGGCCGAGCAGGCCGCCCAGGTCCTGCGGACCTGCAAGGGTGACCGCGACCACGTCCAAAGTGCCCGCACGCAGCGGCGCGAACGCGCCGCGCAGCGTCATCAGCGCCACGACCGCGACCACCAGCAGCGTGGCGGCCGCCTTCAGGTTTCCCTGTCCGGCCTTGACCAGGCAGCGCTGCGGACACCCACCCGCCAGGATCATTCCGTACCCGAACAGCGCGCCTCCCAGCAAGTACGACAACCAGGGAAAGCGCTCACTCCAGTAGATCGTCCGGCCCGCATCGAGCAGGCCTGCGCTCACCATGGCCTGGATGCAGAGTCCGCCCACCGCAATGGCGAGCAACCACGACACCAGCCGGCCCGGCCCGCGGAACGCCACCCAGTCCGCAATGGCGCCGCGAACGCAGAAACGCGAGGTCTGGCCCACCGCGCCCAGCGCCAGGCCCAGGACAAGTCCACCCCAGACGACGATCGATGTGAGGGTGCGTGGGTCAAGGTCGAAAGGCATGGGGAAGGTCCGTCTGGGCTTTTTGTACGTCTCTGGCCGGCTCCCGCAGGGCCGCACGCCGCGGGAGTGTAGTGCCCCCGCCGCCTCGGCGCCTTGCATGTATTCGAAGAGAAGCAGCTAGTGATATACCCGACGACGGCCCCCTGCCGCCTGGGTTATCGTTCACCCCGCTTACGAGAGTTCACGGACCGTCCATGTCGAGAATCATGCGCCTGCTGGCGTTCTTTTCAGCTTTCTGCCTGCTGTCCACCGCCGCCTTCGCACAGGACAAGGTGGTCTATCACATCGATGACGCCGACGCCCAGGCCACCAAGGGGTTGCGCAACGTGCGCAACCACCTCGACGTCGCGCCGGAGACGAAGATCGTCGTGGTGACGCATGCGAACGGCGTGGACTTCCTCATCGAAGGGGCCAAGGACAAGAAGAACCCGAACATCGACTATGCGTCGCTGGTGAGCGCGCTGAAGGCGCGTGGGGTGACGTTCGAGGTTTGCGAGATCACGCTGCGAAGCCGCAACCTCCAGAAGAACCAGTTCACCATGGATGCCGACTTCACCCCATCCGGGGTGGCCCGCATCGCGCGACTGCAGTCGCGCGAAGGCTACGCCTACATCAAGCCCTGAGGATCGCCCTGCAGGGCTCGAACAGGCTTGGTACGATAGGGCAGGCTCCGACCTCAAGTTACCATCAGAACCACCATGTCCAGGCGACAGGCGACGCAGGGCGTCGGAACGGTTGAATCCGACGAGGTCTTCGAGATGGCGGCCGAGATCTTCCGCGTCATGTCCGCGCCCATGCGGCTGAAGATCATCAGCAGCCTGTGCAACGGCGAGAAGAACGTCAGCCAGCTGCTGGAAGAGATCGACACCACCCAGCCCAACATGTCGCAGCACCTGAACACGCTCTACCAGGCGGGCGTGATCGGCAGGCGCCGGGAGGGCGTGCAGATTTTCTACCGGATCATCAATGACCGGGTGGTCACGCTGTGCCGGGCCGTGTGCACGCAGATCGCCATCGAGTCCGAACTCAAGTAGCGCTGCAGCGCTTCCGTCGCCAGCGGCCCGCCCATAAAATCAGCCGTCGCTTATTTAAAGGAGATGGCCCATGAGCGTGCGCTCCATGTGGAAAGTGGTGTCGGCAGTGTGCATGGCCATGGTCCTGGCGAGCGCTGCTGCGGCGCAGACATCGCAGCCACGCGCGGTTGCGCCGTACCAGGTGTCGGCGTCGGCCTGGTTCGTGCAGGGCGATGCGGCACTGGGCAGCCCCGAGAATCGCAACTTCATCTCCAATGCCGGATTCGTCGTCACGCCCGCCGGCGTCGTGGTGATCGACGCCCTGGGGTCGCCCCAGCTTGCGCGGGAGTTGCTGGAGCAGATCGCGAAGATCACGCCGCAGCCCGTGACGCACGTGATCGTCACCCACTACCACGCGGACCACATCTACGGCCTGCAGGAGTTCCGCAAACGAGGTGCGCGCATCCTGGCGCAGCGCGGGTCGCTGGAGTACATCCATTCCGACACGGCCGCGGCGCGCCTGCGCGCATCGCGCATCGACCTCGCGCCCTGGATCGACGAAAGCACCGAACTGGTCGTTCCCGACCAGTGGGTCGATGGCCCGACCGAACTCGTGATCGGGGGGCAGCGCCTGCTGTTGCAGCCTGTCGGTCCGGCGCACACGGCGGAGGACCTGGTCGTGTTCCTGCCGTCCGAGGGCATCCTGTTTGCGGGCGACACGGTCTTCCGCGGCCGGATCCCCTTCGTTGGCCAGGCGGACAGTGGGAAGTGGATCGCCGCCCTGGACACCCTGTTGAAGATGGAGCCCCGCGTGCTACTGCCCGGCCATGGGCCAATTTCCACGCAAGCGCGCGCGGATCTGCAACTGACGCGTGACTACCTGGCCTTCCTGCGCGAGACCATGGGAGCCGCCGCGCGCGACATGGAGCCCTTCGACGAAGCCTATGCCCGCGTGGACTGGTCGCGTTTCGAGCGCCTGCCCCTGTTTCGTCAGGCCAATCGGATGAACGCCTACAACACCTATCTGCTCATGGAGCGGCAGGTGCCATGAGGACGCGGCGCGAAGTGCTTCGTGGCCTCCGGGTCGGATTGGTGCTCGTCCCGGCGCTGGGACCGATCGTCAGCGCGCGGGCGGCTGCTCCTTCGCTGCCGCACCCGACCTCCCTGCGCGAGGAACTCCGGCGAGCGCTTGCCGCACGCAAGGCGCTCGTCGTCCTGGTGAGCCTGGAAGGCTGCCCTTACTGCAAGTTGGTGCGCGAGTCCTACCTCGTCCCGCTGAAGGCCGCAGGCCAGCCCGTCGTCCAGCTCGAACTCGCGGCATCCGTGCCGTTGCAGGATCTGCAGGGCCGGGCGTCGTCGCACGTGCAAGTCGTGCGCGAGTTCGAGGTGCGCCTGGCGCCCACGGTCCTGTTCCTGGGGCGGGGTGGCGCCGAGGTGGCGGACAGGCTGGCGGGAGTCGCGAGTCCGGACTTCTACGGCGCCTACCTCCAGGACCGGGTCGACGCAGCCAACCGTTCCGCAGGCCGCTAAGGGTAATCCCTGGGGTGATGACGCGCCTGCGCGGTTTAAATTCGCGACTACTTATATTTGCATTGAATTATTTAGGAGACATCGTGCGCATCCTTCTGCTCGCAGCCGTTCTTGCGGTCGCCTCGCCCGCCTTCGCCAGCAAGGAACTGGCCCAGAAGAACGCGTGCCTCGCCTGTCATGCGACCGAGAAGAAGCTGGTGGGGCCCGCCTACCTGGACATCGCGAAGAAGTACGGCGGCCAGAAGGATGCCGAGGCAACCCTCGCGAAGAGCATCAAGGCGGGAGGGGCCGGCAAGTGGGGGCCCGTGCCGATGCCAGCGCAACCCGGCCTGAGCGATGCGGACGCCCTGGCGCTGGCCAGCTGGATCCTCCAGGGCGCCAAGTAGCCGGCCCTGCGCGGGCGGGAGGCGGCTGTCTCTGGACGGGCGGCGGTGGAGGTCCTCATGGGGTCCGCCACGTCCCGCCAGCCGGCCTTCATGAACTGGCCCTGGCCAGGACGAGGAGCAACAGTGGATATCAAGCATGCATCCGGACGGCTGATCAAGGCTCCGGAAAACTTTGTCGACCCGGCGGGCGTGCGCAAGGTCTTTGCCGAGGCCAAGGAGGGCCGGCGGGATTTCATTCGCAGCGCTTTCGCCGCTGCGGCTGGCGTGGCAGCCGCCGGGGGGGCTGCAGCGGCGGCTGGAGATCCGGCGATTCTCGAGCTGCCGGAGCACACCCGGGGCCTTGGGCAGCCGGTGGTGACCGATGGCTATGGCAAGCCGTCCAAGTGGGAGGGCAACGTTCAACGCCGCCAGAGCCCTGGCCTGACCCAGACCAACCAGGCGAGCGTCTCGTTCGCCCCCCTGCAGTCGCTGTTCGGCATCGTGACGCCCAGCGGTCTGCACTTCGAGCGTCACCACCAGGGTTGGTGGGACATCGACCCTTCCAAGCACCGATTGATGCTCAACGGCATGGTGAAGACACCGAAGGTGTTCACCATGGACGAGATCATGCGGTTGCCCTCGGTGTCGCGCTTCCACTTCATCGAGTGCGGCGCCAACACCGGGATGGAGTGGGGCAACGTGGCGGTGCCCACTTGCCAGTACACGCATGGCATGCTTTCTTGCAGCGAGTTCACGGGCGTGCCGCTGATCACGCTGCTGGAGCTGGCCGGGGCCGACCTGAACAACGGCAAGTTCGTGCTGGCGGAGGGTGCCGACGGCTCGTCGATGACGCGCACGATTCCCATGAGCCTCATTCGCTCCGGCGAAGTGCTGGTGGCGTACGGCCAGAACGGCGAAATGCTGCGTCCGGAGAACGGCTATCCCCTGCGGCTGGTCGTCCCCGGCGTGCAGGGCGTCAGCTGGGTGAAGTACCTGCGCCGCCTGGAAGTGGGCGACCAGCCATGGGCCTCCAAGGACGAAGCGATCCACTACGTGGACCTGATGCCTGACGGCCTGCACCGCCAATACACCAGCATCCAGGAATGCAAGAGCGTGGTCACCACGCCGTCGGGCGGCCAGGTGTTGCTGGACAAGGGCTACTACAACATCTCCGGCCTGGCCTGGTCGGGCCGGGGCAAGGTCAAGCGCGTGGACGTGTCCGTGGATGGCGGGCGCAACTGGCGCTCTGCGCGGCTGGAGGGGCCGGTCATGAGCAAGTGCCTGACCCGCTTCAACCTGGATTGGGTGTGGGACGGCAAGCCGGCCATCATCCAGAGCCGCGCCATGGACGAGACCGGCTATGTGCAGCCCTCCGTGCGGCAGCTGCGGCAGGTCCGCGGCACTCGCTCGATCTATCACAACAACGCGATCCAGTCCTGGCTGGTGCAGGAAAGCGGGGAGGTCAAGAATGTCCAGGTTTCCTGAAGCACTGATCGCCGCGGTGGTGCTCGCCGCCGCTGCAGGAGCCAGCGCGCAGGATCGCTTTCCGGGCATCGGCCGCGCGGCGACTCCGGCGGAGGTGAAGGCGTGGGACATCGATGTGCGCCCCGATTTCCAGGGGCTGCCCAGGGGGGCCGGCTCGGTCGCCAAGGGCATGGAGGTCTGGGAGGGTAAGTGCGCGAGCTGCCACGGCGTGTTCGGTGAGTCCAACGAGGTGTTCAGCCCCCTCGTTGGCGGCACGACCGCCGAGGACGTGAAGACCGGGCGGGTCGCGAACCTCACGCGGGCGGACTATCCGGGTCGCACCACGCTCATGAAGGTTCCCTATGTCTCGACGCTGTGGGACTACATCAATCGTGCGATGCCCTGGAACGCGCCGAAGTCGCTGACCACCGAGGAGGTTTACGCCGTCACTGCATACCTCCTGAACCTCGGTCACGTCGTTCCCGATGATTTCGTGCTGAGCGACCGCAACATCGCGCAGGTGCAGCAGCGCATGCCCAATCGCGACGGCATGACGACCAGGCATGGAATGTGGCCAGGCAAGGAGCTCGGAGGCATCGACAAGCCCGATGTCAATGCCGCCGCCTGCATGACCAACTGCGCTGTCGAGGCGAAGGTGACTTCGATGCTGCCGGATCATGCGCGCAATGCCCACGGCAACCTCGCAGAGCAGAACCGGCTGGTCGGTCCGCAGCGCGGCGTCGACACGGCGCGGCCGCCCGGGGCCGCAGGCGAGCCAGCGCGGACCATGGTACAGGCCGCCTCGCCCCCTCGCGCCGGTAAGATGCCGCTGGACGTGCTGCAGAAGAACACCTGCACCGCATGCCACGCGCCGAGCAGCAAGCTGGTCGGCCCCAGCTGGAACGACATCGCCAAGAGGCATGCCGGAAAGACCGACTATCTCGCTTCGAAGATCCGCCAGGGTGGCGCCGGCGTTTGGGGAAGCATCCCCATGCCTCCGCAGTCCATCGGCGCCGAGGACGCAGGCCGGGTCGCCGAATGGCTCGCGACTGGCGCTGCGCCGTGAACGTGCTGGCCGGGAATGTCCGCATGGCAAGCCGTGCGGATTAAATTAGTATTCGCTTATTTCATGGAGAGCAGCAATGCAGAACCGTCGTGACACCCTCAAGAACTCGCTGGCCGTGGCCGGCCTGCTCGGCGCCACCGGACTGTTTCCCCAGTTCGCGTGGGCCTTCAACAAGTCCGCGTTCGAAGCCAAGAGCATCGCCGATGCCGTGAAGGCCTACGGCGGCTCGGCGCCGGCGGAGAGCACGCAGGTGACTCTCACCGCCCCGGACATCGCGGAGAACGGTGCGGTCGTGCCCATGGGGGCCGCCGCGACCCTGGCCGGCGTCAAGCACCTGCTGGTGCTGGTGGAAAAGAACCCGAACGCCCTCGTCGCCAAGTTCGACGTCACCGATGCGATCGAGCCGAGCGTGTCCACCCGGGCCAAGATGGGTCAGACCTCGGACGTGTACGCGGTCGCCATCACCAATGACGGCAAGGCGTACTACGCCAAGAAGGAAGTCAAGGTCACGCTCGGCGGCTGCGGCGGCTGAACTTTCGCAACACGTTCAACGAATCAGGAGTACCCCATGGCAGATCCGATGCGCATCCGCGCACAAGCCCAAGGCGGCAACGCCGTCGTTCGCGTTCTCATGAGCCACGAGATGGAAACCGGCCAGCGCAAGGACAGCTCCGGCAAGACCATTCCGGCCTGGCATATCAGCAATGTCACCGCTACCCACAACGGCAAGCAGGTCCTCAGCGCCGAGTGGGGCCCGGCCGTGGCGAAGAACCCGTTCCTGCAGTTCACCGTCAAGGGCGCCAAGGCCGGCGACAAGATCGCGATCACCTGGAAAGACAACAAGGGCGAAACCCGCACCGACGAAGCGACGGTGAGCTGAAGCTTTCAGGCAGACCCCCCGGAGAGGAGACAACGATGAAGCGGACCATCCAGGTTCTGGTGGCGCTCGCGGCGGGCGCGGCGGCGACGTTCGCCGGCGCGCAGCAAGGCAAGAGCACGAGCGAGGCCATCGACGAATACCGCAAGATGCTGGAGGACGGCAACCCGGCGGAGCTGTTCGAGGCCAAGGGCGAAGGGCTTTGGAAGCAGAAGCGCGGCCCCAAGAACGCCTCGCTGGAGGCGTGCGACCTGGGCAAGGGGCCCGGCGTGGTGAAGGGTGCCTTCGTCGAGCTGCCGCGCTATTTCGCGGACACGGGCAAGGTGCAGGACCTGGAGACCCGGCTGGTCACCTGCATGGAGCGCCTGCAGGGCTTCGACCCCGCCGAGATCGCCAAGACCCCCTTCGGGCGGGGAGAGATGGCCAACGTGACGGCGCTGGCCACCTGGATCGCGGCGGAATCGAAGGGCATGAGCTTCAACCTGCCCCAGGCCCACGCCCAGGAGCGTACCTTCTACGAGGCGGGCAAGCGCATCTTCTTCATGCGCGGTGGCACGCATGACTTCTCCTGCGCTTCCTGCCATGGCGAAGACGGCAAGCGCATCCGCCTGCAGGACCTGCCCAACCTGACGAAGAACCCGGGCGACGGCGTCGGCTTCGCGGCCTGGCCGGCCTATCGCGTGTCGAACGGCCAGATGTGGAGCATGCAGTTGCGCCTGAACGACTGCTTCCGCCAGCAGCGGTTCCCCTATCCGGAGTTCGGCAGCGACGCGCTGACGGCGCTGTCCACGTATCTTGGCGTGAACGCCAAGGGGGCCAAGTCCGTGGCTCCCGCCATCAAGCGCTGAAGGAGCAGGCATGAAGAAGATTCCAACCTTTGTTCTTGCCCTCGGGACGGCCGCCGCGGTCGTCGGATGTGCGTCGGGAGGCTCGCCGGCGGCCGACGCGGACAAGGTCGCCGCCGAAATGGTGAAGACCGCATTCCGCTCGCAGGGCATCGCGAAGATCGAGCGCGTCACGGCGATTGATGAAACGCTGCAGGCCTGCAACGCGGCCGACGTTGCTGGCAAGCCCCTGGACGCGGCCGTGGCCAAGCGCATCGAAGAGGCCAACCTCAAGATGGTCCAGTGGCCCCGCGACGGCAAGTTCCTGGGCGATTGGAAGGAGGGCGAGCGCATCGCCCAGAGCGGCCGCGGCTTGACCTGGACGGATACCGCGAACACGGTCAACGGCGGCAACTGCTACAACTGCCACCAGATCAGCAAGCAGGAGATCTCCTTCGGCACGATCGGCCCCAGCCTGTACAACTACGGCAAGCTGCGCGGCGTTGCAGACCCGAACAGTGCCGCGGCCAAGCCGATCGTCGAGTACACGTGGGGCAAGATCTGGAACGCGAAGGCCTACAACGCCTGTTCCAACATGCCCCGCTCGGGCCACATGGGCAACCTGAACGAGCAGCAGATCAAGCACATCATGGCGCTGCTGCTCGACCCCGAATCGCCCGTCAACAAGTAGTCACGGGGGCGAGCGGCCGTTCCGTGGCCCGGGCACCAGCCCGGGCCTTCTTTCTGGCTTGCCCGATTCCCCCACGTCACCGATCATGAATCTTTCCAAGCGCGACTTCCTGCACGTGATGGGCGCCGCCTCCGTGGCCGGCATGGGCCTGGGGCGCTGGGCGTCGGCCGACGCAGCCACGGCATCCGAGGCCCTGTACGACGTCCCCCGGTTCGGTAATGTGTCGCTTCTGCACTTTACCGACTGCCATGCGCAGCTCAAGCCGATCTACTTTCGCGAACCGAGCGTCAACCTCGGGATCGGCGACATGAAGGGGCGGCTGCCCCACCTGGTCGGAGAGAGCCTGCTGAAGGTCGCCGGGGTTCCCGCCGGCTCCGCGCTGGCCCATGCGCTCACCTACCTGAACTTCGAGGAAGCCGCCCGCCGCTACGGACGGGTCGGCGGCTTTGCGCACCTCTCGACCCTGGTCAAGCGGATGAAGGCAAGCCGTCCGGGCGCACTGCTCCTGGACGGCGGAGACACCTGGCAGGGTTCCGGCACCGCCTTGTGGACCAAGGGCCAGGACATGGTTGACGCGTGCAAGCTGCTGGGCGTCGACGTGATGACGGGCCACTGGGAGTTCACGCTCGGCATGGAGCGGGTGCAGGAGATCATCGAAAAGGATTTCGCGGGCAAGGTGGACTTCGTTGCCCAGAACGTCAAGACCAATGACTTTGGCGACCCGGTCTTCAAGCCCTACGTGATCCGCGAGATCAACGGGGTGCCCGTCGCGATCATCGGCCAGGCGTTTCCGTACACGCCAATCGCCAATCCGCGCTACATGGTCGCCGACTGGGAGTTCGGCATCCAGGACCAGAACATGCAGAAGATGGTCGACGAGGCGCGGGGCAAGGGTGCGCAGGTCGTCGTGGTCCTGAGCCACAACGGCATGGACGTCGACCTGAAGATGGCCAGCCGCGTCAGCGGGATCGATGCGATCATGGGCGGGCACACGCACGACGGCATGCCGGTCGCCTCGATCGTCGCCAACAAGGGCGGCAAGACGCTTGTGACCAATGCGGGATCCAACGGCAAGTTCCTGGCCGTCATGGACCTGGAAGTGAAGAACAAGCAGGTCGTGGATTTCCGCTATCGCCTGCTGCCCGTGTTCGCCAACATGCTGCCGGCGGACCCCGCGATGGAGGCGCTGATCACCAAGATCCGCGCGCCGTACGAGGCCCGGCTGTCCGAGAAGCTGGCGACCACCGAAGGCACGCTTTACCGCCGCGGCAATTTCAATGGTTCCGGCGACCAGTTGCTGCTCGACGCCCTGATGGACGTGCAGGGCGCCGAAATCGCCTTCTCGCCGGGATTCCGCTGGGGCACGTCGCTGCTGGCGGGCCAGGAGATCACGCGCGAGTGGCTCATGGACATGACGGCCACCACCTATTCCTATGCGACGGTCACCGACATGTCGGGTGAGATGATCAAGACTGTGCTGGAGGACGTGGCAGACAACCTCTTCAATCCCGATCCCTACTACCAGCAGGGTGGCGACATGGTGCGCGTCGGTGGCCTGCAGTATGCGATCGACCCGAATGCCGGCATGGGCAAGCGCATCAGCGACATGCGTCTGAACGGCAAGCGCATCGAGCCTTCGCGCACCTACAAGGTTGCGGGGTGGGCACCAGTTGCCGAAGAGGCGGCGAAGGCGGGCAACAAGCCTGTCTGGGAGCTGGTGGAGCAGTGGTTGCAGGCGCGCGGCGGCAAGGTGGCCGCGCGCCAGCCGAACCTGCCCAAGCTGACGGGTGTGCTGCCCAATCCTGGCTTCGACGCCTGAGGAGAATCACATGCGATTGCGTGCAACCGGAATGTGGGGCTGTGCCCTGGTGGCCGCGGCACTTTGCGGTGGGGCCGAGGCCCAACAGCAGGCCACCTTCTCGGTGAAGTCGATCACGCCGGAGGCGGCGCTGCGGGCGGCGCAGGCCGCCTTGCAGAGTTGTGCAGCCACCGGCTACCAGGTCGCCGTGGCGGTCAGCGACCGCGCGGGCCATCCGCTGGTGATGCTGCGCGACCGGCTGGCCGGTCCGCACACGCCGGAGACCGCCATGAACAAGGCGTACACCGCACTCACCTTCAAGATGGACACCTTGGCGTTCGCGCGTGCCACGCAGGCCACCGAAGCGTCTTCAGGCATCCGCCAATTGCCCCGTGTGGTGGCGATGGGCGGGGGTCTTCCGATCGAGGCGGCCGGCTCCCTGGTCGGCAGCATCGGTGTGTCGGGGGCACCTGGAGGCGAGGCGGACGACACCTGCGCCAAGGCCGGTATCGCTGCGATCCGGGACGACCTCGAGTTCTAGTGCCGGCGCGGGGGGGCGAGACCTTCGCGCCGCCAAGTTGCATCCTACGGCGTGCTGCGCACCCGCGTCAGTCGCTCGCCGGCCTCGTCTTCTCGATGTCGCCATCCTCGACCTGGGGCTGCCGGACGACGATGGAATGAATCTGCGCGCACGCTGGCGGATGCGCGGCACGGGCCGGTACGACCCGGTGTACCGCCGCCCTACTGCTCCCGATTGCGCCGCGCCGCCGGAGTGGAGGTGGGCTGCGAGGCCAGGCCACGCGCCACGGCCGTCTTCGGCACCGCCTGCGGATCCGTGACATCCCACGACCCGAACACCTCCTGCGGCGAGCGGGTCTCCGGCAGCACGTAGACGACGGCGCCGGTCTTCTTGACGGCGGGGCTGAGGACCTGCTCGTAGAAGGGCACAGGCAGGTTCACGCAGCCGTAGGAAATGCGGTTGTCCTCCGCGCTGGGCGAGGCCAGCCGCTCCAGCCGGCGCTCGGCGGCTACGGTGGGCCGGACGCGGTGCATGGACAGGGCCGCGTCGTAGTCGATCCACACCACGTCCTCGCCGTCGGCATTGAGGCCCGGGCGCGCTTCAAATCGGCCGGCGTGCGTCGTCTTCTCATGGGGCCGGATCTGCGCCAGGGGCTTGTCGCCGATGCCGGGCGCGGCGTCGTCGCCGATCGCTTCGCCCAGCAGAGCAGGCGTGGCGGCCACGAGCTGCCCCCGCGGGTCGAATTGGTAGACCAGCGCGGCCTTCTTGTCGAGGATCACCACCGCCTTGCCCTGGTGGTCGCCGGTGAAGAACACCCAGTTGGCGACATGGAGCGCGTCTGGCGATGGCGTCTCGTCGCCGAAGTCGGGCAGCGGCCAGGCGGCGCGCGGGGCCGGCGACGAGGCCGTAGCCGGGGTCGGGGCCGGCACGACGGCCGGCATCGAGGGCGGCGGGGGCGGATCCCCGGAGCGGATCCATGGCACCGCGACCATGAGGACGAGGGCGCCGATCACGGCGCCGTTGCGCACGGACCGGAGGAACTCATTGCGATCGGCGTGTTGGGTGGACATGGCGTACTGGACGGGGGTGCGAAGCAGCTGTCGAGCGTAGGCATGCCTCGTCTTCCACAGCCGCCGTACTTGAACAGAGCGCATGTAGGACACGGCCGCGCGCGTTTGCTCCCGCCGCGGGGCATGGAGCGGAGTAGGCTCCACCCCATGGAGAGAACCGGGCGTTTCCCGATCACTTCGGCGTGGGCGCGCTGCTTCGCCGGGCGCCGTTCGGCCGCGCCGCGCCGCGCGGGGTGCGGTCCCGCATGAGCGGCGTGCGGTGGCTGCCGGCCTGGCTCGGGGCGTACGACCGGGACAAGGCCGCCCAGGACCTCGTCGCCGGCATCGTGGTGACCATGCTGCTGGTGCCGCAAAGCCTTGCCTACGCGATGCTCGCGGGCCTGCCGCCGCACGTGGGCATGTACGCCAGCATGCTTCCCTTGCTGGCCTATGCGGTGTTCGGCTCCAGCATGACACTGTCGGTCGGCCCGGTGGCGGTGGCCTCGCTCATGACCGCATCGGCGCTGGCGCCGCTGGCGGCAGCCGGCAGCGCGGAACATGCGCGACTGGCCATGCTGCTGGCGCTCCTGGGTGGCGTGGTGCTGCTGCTCCTTGGGCTGTTGCGCATGGGTTTCGTGGCCAACCTCCTGAGTCATCCCGTCATCTCCGGCTTCGTGACCGGGTCGGCCATCCTCATCGCACTGGGCCAGTTGAAGCCGCTGCTGGGCATACCGGCCAATGGCGAGACCGCGCTGCAGCTGGTGCTGTCGTTGCTGTCGCGCGCCGGCCAGCTCCACCTGCCCACGGCGGTGCTGGGACTCTCCTGCGTGCTGGCGCTCTGGGCCTGCCGCCGCTACCTGGCCGGCGGGCTGCGGCGCGCCGGCCTGGGACGCCAGGGCGCCGAGATCCTTGCCAAGCTGGCGCCGATGGCCGTGGTACTGCTGGCCATTGCCGCGGTGATCGCGCTGGGCCTCGACACGCGCGCGGGCGTGGCGGTGGTGGGCGCCATTCCGGCGGGCCTGCCCTCGCTCACCTTCGCCCTGCCCACCCTGGGCGAGCTGCAGGCGCTGCTGGTTCCCGCCGTGATGATCGCGTTGATCGGCTTCGTGGAAAGCGTGTCGGTGGCGCAGTCGCTCGCGATCAAGCGCGGCGAGCAGATCGCTCCGGATGCGGAACTGCGCGGCCTGGGCGCAGCCAACCTGGCCAGCGCCGTCTCCGGCGGCTTCCCGGTGACCGGCGGCTTCGCCCGCAGCGTGGTCAACTTCGCGGCCGGCGCGCGCACGCCGCTGGCCGGCGTGATCGCCGCGGTCCTGATGGGCGTGGTGCTCCTGGGCCTGACCGGGCTGTTCGAGCGCCTGCCGCTGGCCGTGCTCGCCGCCACCATCATCGTCGCCGTGGTCGGCCTCGTCGATGTCGCGACGCTGCGCCACGCGTGGCACTACGACCGTGCCGACGCGCTCGCCTGGCTGGTGACGGCAGCGGGCGTGCTCGTACTCGGTGTGGAGGCCGGTGTCGCGCTCGGCGTGGCGATGTCGATCGGGACCTTCCTCTGGCGCGCCAGCCGCCCGCACATCGCGGTGGTCGGCCGCGTCGGCGCGAGCGAGCACTTCCGCAATGAGCGGCGCTTCGCGGTCACGACCTACCCCGGGCTGCTGCTGATGCGCGTCGACGAGAGCCTGTTCTTCGCCAACATCGCGGCGGTCGTGGCCCGCATCGAGGAGGAGATCGAGCGGCAGGGGAACACGCGCGACCTGGTACTGGACCTGTCCTCCGTCAGCCACGTCGACCTCACCGCCGTCGAGGCGCTGCTGCGCCTGCACACCGACCTGCGCGAGCGCGGCATCGCGCTGCATCTCGCGGAAGTCCGCGGCCCCGTCATGGACCGGCTGGCGCAGACCGAGTTGCCGCAGAAGCTGGCCCGCCCGCCGTTCCTGAACCTGCATGAAGCCGCGGCGGCGCTCGCCCGCGCGCCGAACACCATCCCTGCCCGGAGCACCCCATGATCTTCAGACAGCTCTTCGAACCCGTCTCCAGCACCTACACCTATGTCCTCGGATGCCCCGACACCGGCAGGGCCGTCCTCGTCGATCCGGTGGTGAACTCCATGGACCGCGACCTGCAGGTGCTGCACGACCTCGGCCTGCGCCTGGCCTACACGCTGGACACCCACATCCATGCAGACCACATCACCGCCGCGCTGGAATTGAAGAAGCGCACCGGCAGCAGGATCGCCGCACCGGCATTCGACCGGCTGCCGTGCACCGACTCCGGCATGGAAGAGGGCGTTCCCCTGCAGGTCGGCTCGATCGCCGTGGCCGGCTTGCACACGCCGGGGCACACCGATGGCCATTTCGCCTATGCCGTTGGCGACAGGTTGTTCACCGGCGACGCCCTGCTCATCGACGGTTGCGGCCGGACGGACTTCCAGAATGGCGACGCCGAGGCGCTGTACCGGAGCGTGACGCAGAAACTCTTCGCCTTGCCGGACGAAACCCTGGTGTATCCCGCGCACGACTACACGGGCCGGCACGTCTCCTCGATCGCGCAGGAGAGGGCCCGCAATCCGCGCCTGGGCGCAGGCAAGAGCCTGGCCGCGTTCGAGCAGATCATGGCGACGCTGAACCTGCCGTACCCGAAGTTCATCGACTACGCCGTGCCTGGCAACCGCGCCTGTGGCGTGTGCCCGGGCGGGCTGCCGCAGGAGCTGCAGAAGTACTGCGTGCCGATGGCGCAGAGCCCGCAGGGCTAGGGGTGGGCCGGGACCGGCTGGGGGCTGCCACCGCGGCTCCGTTAGAATCGCGGCTTTCCTGAAGGCGGTCGTTCGACACGTGTTCGGCAAGGGCTTCGGTCTGGGCAGTCGCCCGGCGCCAGTCCCTTCCTTGCTTCAGCCTGGCGTGGGAATCATGTTCCTGCCCGGGATGCAAGTCGAGGTGCCGGTGGTTCGCTCCCGCCCCAGGCCACCGGATCCAGGCGCTTCGCGCATGCAAAGGGTCCGGGGCACTTTTGATTTTTCCCGCATGAAGATCACCTATGCCGGTGCCTCCGGCGACGGCCCGGCCTACGAGATCGAGGCGGACCGGCACGGCAACTACACCATCCGCAGCGAAGGCAAGGTCGTCAAGCGCGTGACGGCCCTGAAGGACTACCTCGGCAAGCCGCGCTGGGGCAGCCGCAAGCTCGAACTCGACGCGATCGAGGACGCGAAGGCCGCCATCGACGCGATGGTCCCGCAGCGCTGACGCGGCTGCGCCGGCGCACGCCAGGCCTTCGCCGCCTCTGCCTTGCCGCGCCGCCGGCCGGACGCCGGCCCGGCGGGCCACTTCCGCATTCCAGCGAGAATGCGTGCCAGCCCGCGACCCCATCGGAAAGGCCCCCGGCACGTCATGACCGCATCCGCCCCCTCCGGCCCCTTCGGCCGGGACACGCCCATCGGTTTCATCGGCCTCGGGGTCATGGGCGGCGGCATGGCCACCTGCCTGCTGCGGCGGGGCCACCGGCTGCACGTGCACGCACGTCGCGCCGAGGTGGCGCAGCGTTTCGCGCAGATGGGCGCGCAGGCCGCGGCCACGCCGGCGGCGCTCGGACGCGCGGCCCCACTCGTGTTCCTCTGCCTGCCGGACGGCCCCGCCCTCGAGCAGGTGCTGTTCGAGCCCGACGGCCTGGCAGCGGGCCTGGCCGCCGGCAGCGTGGTCGTGGACACCAGCACCATCGCCGCCAGCGAGGCCCGCGCGATCGGCGCCCGGCTGGCCGCGCAAGGCGCCAGCTACCTTGATGCGCCGGTGAGCGGCGGCCAGCAGGGCGCGGACGCCGGCACCTTGGCCTGCATGGTCGGCGGGCCGGAAGCGGCCGTCGCCGCCTGCCGCGAGGTCATGGCGGCGTTCTGCAAATCGGTCACGCATGTCGGCGCGACGGGCGCAGGGCAGGCGGTGAAGGCCTGCAACCAGGTCGCGGTGGCCGGCGCCCTGCTGGGCGTGGCCGATGCCATCGCGCTGGCCAAGACGGAAGGGGTCGACCTGGCGGTGATGCGCGAGGTGCTGCTGGCCGGAACGGCGCGCAGCTTTTCGCTCGAGAAGCACGCGCCGCGCATCATCGACGGCGACTTCGTGCCGGGCTTCCGCGCCGCGCTGATGCGCAAGGACCTGGGGCTGGCGCTGCAGGCCGCGCAGGACGCCGGCGCGCAACTGCAGGCGGCGGCGCTGGCCGCACAGCTGCTGGACGACGCCTGTGCCGCCGGCCGCGCCGGCTGGGACTGGACCGCCCTCGCGCTGGAAGTGCAAAAGCGCTCCGGCATGGATGTGCCGGCGTCACCCGGTGCCGGCGGTTGAGCGCGGCATGTCGAAGTGGAGGCCGTGTGATCGACGCGACCCATGGGGAGATGGACGGATGAAGACAACCTGGGAACACGCCGGCAGCGTCGACGTGCTGGCCTTCGACATCTTCGGCACCGTGGTCGATTGGCATGGCAGCATCGTGCGCGAGATGGCGCGGCTGCATCCGCAGGTGGATGGCGACGCCTTCGCGCGGGCCTGGCGCGCGGGCTACCAGCCGGCGATGGCGCGGGTCATGTCCGGCGAGCTTGGCTGGACGCTGATCGACGACCTGCACCGCATGATCCTCGACGACATCCTGCCGCGCTTCGGCCTGGATCATCTGGACGAGGCGGCACGGATGGACCTCAACCGCGTGTGGCACCGGCTCGACCCCTGGCCGGAGGCGGTGGCGGCCCTGCAGCGGCTCGGGCACCGCTACATCCTGTGCACGCTGTCCAACGGCAACCTGGGCTTGCTCACCCGCATGGCCAAGCGCGCGGGCCTGCCCTGGGACTGCGTGCTGTCGGCGGAGGTGTTCCGCGCGTACAAGCCCGATCCCGCCACCTACCTCGGCGTGGCCCGCGTGTTCGACCTGGCGCCGGCGCGGGTGATGCTGGTGGCGGCCCACCACGACGACCTGGCCGGCGCGCGCGCCTGTGGCCTGCGCACCGCCTACGTCGAGCGGCCGTTCGAGTTCGGTGCGCGCCAGCCCAAGGACGTGGCGCCGCGGCCGGACAACGACCTGCACAACCGCGACCTCGCAGAGCTGGCCGATCGCCTGGGTTGTTGAGCCGGGCGCAGGCCCGCCTCCCGCCCACGGACACCCGGGGAGCGCGCTGACAGCCGAGTGCCCCCGCCCGCCGCACCATGGGATGGAAAGGAGCACTTCGATGCCGCAAGACCGCACCCCCATCGACCACGGGCTGGCGCATCCGCAACCCGAGCGCGGCCGCATCCCCGAGCCGCTGCCGCGGCCGGACGAAGACCTGGCGGAACTGGTGAACAACCAGGACACCTTCGACGACAGCCTGGATCCGAAGCCGGAAGACGCCGGCGGGCAGGCCGGCGCCGCGAAGCAGCCGGACTAGCCGCCATGGTGATGTTCAAGGCGCGATTCCAGCCGGAGGTCTCCCGGCCCATGGCCGCGCGCGGGCAGCAACAGCAGCAACCGCAACCGACGCCGCCGCCGATCGAAAAGGAACGCGGCCCGCAGCACCCGATCAAGGAGCCGGGGCCGGGCAATCCGCCGGAGCGGGCGCGCGATCGGCACCCGGCCTGAGAACACGTCCACCGCGTGCGCCGGCTTCGGCTGGCGCGGCGGCGGGCTTCAGTCGCGCGTCACGCGCAGCACTTCCTCGCGCGAGGTGATGCCCTCGCGCACCAGCCGTTCGCCGTCGTCGCGCATCAGCCGCATGCCGTTGGCGATCGCCGCATCGCGGATCGACATTTCGCCGGCCTGGTTGTGCACCATGCCGCGGATCTTCTCGTCTGCAATCATCAGCTCGAAGATGCCGGTGCGCCCCTGGTAGCCGGTGTGGCCGCAATGCGGGCAGCCGCGCGCCACGGCGTCGGCATCGACCTTGCAGTGCACGCACAGCTTGCGCACCAGGCGCTGCGCCAGCACGCCCAGCAGCGAGGAGCTGAGCAGGAAGGGCTCGATGCCCATGTCGGTCAGCCGCGTCACGGCGCTGACCGCGTCGTTGGTGTGCAGCGTGGCCAGCACCAGGTGGCCGGTGAGCGAGGCCTGCACCGCGATCTGCGCGGTCTCGTAGTCCCGGATCTCGCCGATCATGATCACGTCCGGGTCCTGCCGCAGGATGGCGCGCAGGGCCTTGGCGAAGTCGAGGTCGATCTTGGCGTTGACCTGCGTCTGGCCGATGCCGGGCAGCTCGTACTCGATCGGGTCCTCCACGGTCATGATGTTGCCGCTGGTGGCGTCCAGCCGGCTCAGCGCCGCATAGAGCGTGGTGGTCTTGCCCGAGCCCGTGGGGCCGGTCACCAGGATGATCCCGTGGGGCTGCTCGATCAGCTTCAGGAAGCGCTCCAGCGTGTTGCCGGTCATGCCCACCGACTCCAGGCTGATGCGGCTCTCGCTCTTGTCCAGCAGGCGCAGCACGGCGCGCTCGCCGTGGGCGCTGGGCAGCGTCGACACCCGCACGTCGACCGCCCGCGTGCCGATGCGCAGCGAGATGCGGCCGTCCTGCGGCAGTCGCTTCTCGGAGATGTCGAGCTCCGCCATGATCTTCAGGCGCGAGATCAGCGCCGCGTGCAGCGCGCGGTTGGGCTGCACCACCTCGCGCAGCGCGCCGTCGATGCGGAAGCGCACCGACGAATGCCGCTCGTAGGGCTCGATGTGGATGTCGCTGGCGCCGTCGCGCGCGGCCTGCGTCAGCAGCGCATTGAGCATGCGGATGATGGGCGCGTCGTCGCTGGCTTCCAGCAGGTCTTCCACCGCCGGCAGCTCCTGCATGATGCGCGACAGGTCGGCGTCGTTCTGCACCTCGCTGACGACCGTGGCCGCGCTGGACTCGCCCTGGGCATAGGCGGCGCTGATGCGCTGCGCCAGCATGGCGGGGTCGACCTGCTGCAACGTGCGCACCGGGTACTTGCGCAGCACCTCGCTCCACACCGGCGCCGGCGCGCCGGTGTGCCACAGCACCAGCTGTTCGCCGTCGTCCTCCAGCAGCAGCTGCTGGCTGCGCGCGAACGCGTAGGGCAGGGGGTAGCGCATGGCGGGACTCAGCGCATGCCGGGCGCGGTGGTCCCCGGCGGCGGCGCCAGTGGGGTCCAGTTGTTGCCGGGCGGCACAGGCCGGTCCAGCGGCGGCGCCACCGGCGCGCCGTCGACGCCGCGCAGCACGGCGTTGGGCGCCGGCTGCAGGTTCTGCTGCTTGGTGCGCATCAGGTCGTAGCGGTCCAGCGAGAGCGCGTCGCTCTGGGCGCTGTCGCGCACCACCACCGGCCGCAGGAACACCATGAGGTTGCTCTTGCGGCGGGTGCGGCTTTCGGAGCGGAACAGCGCGCCGATGCCGGGCGCGTCGCCCAGGCCCGGAACCTTCTCGGCGTTGCCCGAGTACTGGTCCTGCAGCAGGCCGCCCAGCACCACGATGGAGCCGTCGTCCACCAGCACGTTCGACTCGATGGTGCGCTTGTTGGTGGTGGGGCCGTTGAGCGCGTTCTCGGTGCCGGGCTTCACGCTCGACGCCTCCTGGTAGATGGTCAGGCGCACGGTGCCGTTCTCGTTGATCTGCGGCCGCACGCGCAGGGTCAGGCCGACGTCCTTGCGCTCGATGGTCTGGAACGGGTTGAGCGTGCTGCCGCCGGTGGCGCCGGTGTTGGTGAACTGGCCGGTGACGAAGGGCACGTTCTCGCCGATGACGATCTTGGCTTCCTCGTTGTCCAGCGTCAGCAGGTTGGGCGTGGACAGCACGTTGCCGTCGCCGCTGCTTTCGAGGAAGCGCGCCAGGAAGCTCAGCACGTAGGTGCCCCCGATGTTGCGCGCCGCGCCGAAGTTGAAGCCGGTGCCGGGCAGGGTGGTGCCCTGGCCGGCCACCGTCAGGGCCAGGTCGATGATGTTGGGGGTGCCGCCCACGCGCGAGTTGGTGCCGATCACGCCGACCAGGTTGCTGCTGGAGCCGCCCAGCAGGTTCTGCCACTGGATGCCGAACTCGGCCACCTTGTCGGCATTGACCTCGACGATCAGGCTTTCCACCAGCACCTGCGCGCGGCGGCCATCGAGCTGGTCGATGACGGCGCGCAGCTGGCGGTACTGCGGCTCCGAGGCGGTGATGATCAGCGAATTGGTCGCCGGGTCGGCCTGGATCTGGCCGCCGGTCGAGGGCTGGGCCGAGGGCGTGATGGGCGCGTTGGCCGCGCTGGTGCCGGTGGCATTGCCGGAGCCGGTGAGGCCGCCGGTGACCACGGGCGCCTGCACGCCGCCGGTGGGCACCGAGGTGCCCGCCGCGGCCGCGCCCGTGGCCTGCTGGCTGGCGATGGCCGCGCGCAGCACCGTCGCCAGCTTGGTGGCGTCCGCGTTCTTCAGGTAGACCACGTAGATGTTGCCGCTGGCGCTGCGCGACGGCGGCTGGTCCAGCCGCTGGATGATGGAGCGCGCCAGGCCCAGGCGGGCCTGGTTGGCCGCGCGCACGATCAGCGAGTTGCTGCGCGGCTCGGCCACCACGGTGGTGCGGAACGAGGTGTCGGCCTGGCCCTGGCCGGCCGCGGGCGCGGCGCCCGGGCCGCTGGTGGTGGAGGAGTCGATCAGCCGCTGCACGATGGGCGCGAGGTCGGGCGCCAGCGCATGCTCCAGGTTCACCACCTCGACGTCGGTGGCGTTGGAGACATCGAGCGCGGCGATGATGCGGCCCAGGCGCTGCAGGTTGTCGGCGTAGTCCGTGATCACCAGCGCATTGGTGCCGGGATTCACGTTGATGGTGTTGTTGGGGCTGATCAGCGGCCGCAGGATGGGCACCAGGTTGCCGGCGTTCTCGAAGTTCAGGCGGAAGATCTGCGTGACGATCTGGCTGCCGCCGGCCGGCGCGTCGACCGAGACGGCGCCGCTTTGCAGCTTGGCGTCGGCCTCGGGCACCACCCGCAGCAGGCCGCCCGACTCGACCACCGTGAACCCCGACAGGCGCAGCGTCGCCACGAACTGGTTGAAGGCGGTCGACGGCGGCACCGGCCGGTCGGTCGCCAGGTTGATCGTGCCCTTGACGCGCGGGTCGACCACGATGTTGCGCCCGGTGATGGCGGCCATGGTGCGCGCGACCGCCTCGATTTCCGCGTTGACGAAGTTGAGCGTGATCGGCTCGGCGCCGCGCTGGGCGTGCAGCAGGCCCGGCGCCAGCGCCAGCATGCACGCGGCAGCGAGCGAGGCGAGGGCGGTTCGATACTTCATGAAGGTCCTAGCCGAAGGAGATGATGGCGCGCGCGCCGGAGCGGCGGCCGATGATGTTCAGGAGGTTCTCGAGCGCGTCGGCCCGCTCGGGTGCGGCGGTGGCCTCGCCGCGGAAGCGCAGGCGCCGGCCGACCCACTGGCCGGCGCCGGACAGCTGCAGGCTGCCGTCGAGGGTTTCCAGCCGCAAGGTGGCCGGCGTGCCCCCTTGCAATGTGATGCGGTAGCTGCCCATGGGCCTCAGGGTAGACAGGCGCGACGCGACGCGTAACGCCGACAGTTCGGCCCGCCCGGTGACCCGGGGGCGGCCTTCGACCCATTCTATCGAAAGGCCCTGCGTACTCAGCTGCAACTCGCCTTCGAGCTGCAGGGTGTTCCAGGGGGTGCCGAGGCCGGCCGACAGGCCGGCCGGCCACTGCGACACGCTGTCGCCGATGTCGACGTCGACGCCGCCCCAGCGCGCGTGTGCGCGCACCTCCACCGGACGCTGCAGGCAGCAGTCGGACTGCAGCTCGGCGCGCAACCCGTCCCAGCGCGGGAACAGGCGCCATTGGAGGCGCCCGGGCAGCGAGACCGCATCCTTGCTGCCCTCGCCGCCGGTCAGGACCAGTTGCGCGGAGCCGCGCCAGACGGTATCGCGGGCGTCGGCCAGCAACACCTGGCCGTTGCTGGCGCGCGCCACGGCGCTGGCCAGCCAGCGCGCCGGGGCGAACAGCACCAGGGCCAGC
>JAEZKX010000250.1 GCA_023436025.1 Pseudomonadota bacterium
GTCGACACGGCCGCCGCGGCGGCCATGCCGGGCGTGGTCAAGGTGGTGAGCGGCGCCGAGCTGGCGGCCGCCGGCGTCAAGCCGATCCCGACCCTGCCGGGCCTGCCCGACGGTTCGGGCGTGCAGACGGCGCCGCGGCCGGTGCTGGCGACCGACCGCGTGCGCTACGTCGGCGAGGCGGTCGCCCTGGTGGTGGCCGATACCCTGCAGCAGGCGCGCGACGCCGCCGAGGCGGTGGTGGTCGACTACGAGGAACTGCCGCACGTGGTCGACCTGGCCACGGCGGTGCAGCCGGGCGCGGCCCAGGTGTTCGACGGCGCGGCGCACAACATCGCGGCGCAGCTGCGCCACGGCGACGCGTCCAAGGCCGCGCAGGCCTTCGACAGCGCCGCCCACGTGATCCGGCTGGAGGTCGTGAACCAGCGCGTCAACGGCCTGTCGATCGAGCCGCGCGTGGTGCTGGCCTGGATCGCCGAGGACGGCCGCCTGAACCTGCGCATGAGCAGCCAGATGCCCAGCGGCGTGCGCAATTCGATCTGCAACGACATCCTCGGCCTGCCCGTCGAGCAGGTGCGGGTGACGGTGGGCGACGTCGGCGGCGGCTTCGGCATGAAGACCGGCGTGTATCCGGAAGACGCGGCCACCGCCTGGGCCGCCTGGACACTGCGGCGCCCGGTCAAGTGGGTGCCGGACCGCAGCGAGGAATTCCTCTCCGTCACCCACGGGCGCGACCAGCGCGCGCAGGCGGAGCTGGCGCTGGACGCCGACGGGCGCATCCTGGCCCTGCGCCTGCGCACCCTGGCCAACGTCGGCGCCTATGCCACCGCCACCGGCATGCTGATCCCGCTGCTGATTGGGCCGTGGGCGCAGACCAGCGTCTACCACGTGCCGGTGATCGACTTCGACTTCCAGGCGGTGCTGACCAACACCATGTGCACCGGCGCCTACCGCGGCGCCGGGCGGCCCGAGGCGATCTTCATCATGGAGCGGCTGATGGACGAGGCGGCGCGCCAGACCGGCATCGACCGCATCACCCTGCGCCGGCGCAACTTCATCCGCCCCGAGCAGATGCCCTACACCAACCCCATGGGGCAGACCTACGACGTCGGCGCCTTCGAGAAGATCATGGAGCAGGGCTTGGCACTGGCCGACTGGAACGGCTTCGAGGCGCGCGCCGCCGACAGCCGCGCGCGCGGCATGCTTCGCGGCCTGGGCATCGCCACCTTCCTCGAATGGACGGGCGGCAACGTGATGGAGGAGCGCGTCACGGTGGAGGTGAAGGCGGACGGCTTCATCGAGGTGGCTTCGGCCGTCAACCAGATGGGGCAGGGCATCGCCACCACGCTGGCGCAGCTGGTGGTCGACGTGTTCGGCGTGCCCCTGGAGAAGGTGCGCGTGGTGCTGGGCGACACCGATCGCGCCAACGGCTTCGGCAGCGCCGGATCGCGCTCGCTGTTCACTGGCGGCTCGGCGCTGTCGCTGGGCTCGGCCAAGACGCTGGAGCAGGCGCGCCTGCTGGCCGGCGAGGCGCTGGAGGCGGCACCTGCCGACCTCGACTACCAGGCGGGCCGCTTCAGCGTGAAGGGCACCGATCTCGGCATCGACCTGTTCGCGCTGGCCGGCCGCCAGCCCGAGGGCCGCATCTTCGTCGACCACACCAGCGCCGCGGCCGGCCCCAGCTGGCCCAACGGCTGCCATGTCAGCGAGGTGGAGATCGACCCGGCCACCGGCATGGTGCAGGTGGTGCGCTATGCCAGCGTCAACGACGTCGGCCGCGTGGTCAATCCGATGATCGTGCGCGGCCAGCTCGATGGCGGCGCGGTGCAGGGCATCGGCCAGGCGCTGTGCGAGCACATGGTCTATGACGCCGACAGCGGCCAGCCGCTGACCGGCAGCCTGATGGACTATGCGGCGCCGCGCGCCGACATCATGGCCTGCGACTTCGCGACCGAGATGGACGAGAGCGTGCCTTGCAGCAACAACCCGCTGGGGGTCAAGGGCGTCGGCGAGCTGGGCACCATCGGCGCGACGCCCAGCATCGTCAATGCGGTGGCCGATGCGCTGGCGCGGGCGGGAAAGGCCGAGGCGGCACGCGGCCTGGAGATGCCCTTGACGCCGGCGAAGGTGTGGGGCCTGTTGAATGCATGAGCCGGACGCGCGCGCCGGCGCCGCTCAGGTTTCCAGCGCGGGCTCCAGGTCCCGCGCCCGGCGATCGAAGCCGTAGAACCGGAAGTCCATCCGCGGCATGCGTCCGCCGATGAGCTCGGCCATCGCCTTGCCCGAACCGGCGCCGTGGGTCCAGCCGAGCGTGCCGTGGCCGGCGTTCACCCACAGACCGGCGACCCGGGTGCGCCCGATGTAGGGAATGTTGGTGGGCGTCGCCGGCCGCAGGCCGGTCCAGAACCTGGGATCGCCGCCTTGCTCGGGCAGGCGCGTGTCGCACACGCCCGGCAGCACCCGCTCGATGCGCTCGGCCAGCATGCGGCAGCGTGCCCGCGCCAGGCTGGTGTCCAGGGTCGCGTCGTAGCCCGACAGCTCGATGGTGCCGGCCACGCGCAGCTCGTCGCCCAGGCGGCTCATGGCCACCTTCACCTCGTCGTCGATGGTGCTGACGAAGGGCGCGGCCTCGGGCTTCTTGAGCTTGAAGGTGGCGCTGTAGCCTTTGCCGGGGTAGATCGGCAGGTCGACGCCGACCTGGCGCAGCAGCGGCGCGGTGTAGGACCCCATGGCGACGACCACGTCCCCGGCCACCAACCGTTGCGCTGCGCCGCTGGCGCGGTCGCGCACCTGCACGGCAGCGATGGCGCCGCCGGCGGTCTCGAGCCGCTCGATGTCGTGGCCGTAGAGGAACTGCACGCCGCGCGCCGCGCACCGCCGGGCCAGCTGCTGCGTGAACACGCGCGCATCGCCGCTCTCGTCGCTGGCGGTGTAGGTGCCGCCCACGATGCGGTCGAAGTTGCGGAAGGCCGGTTCGATGGCGAACAGCTCCTCGCGGCTGACCACCTTGCGGTCCACGCCGTGCTTCTGCATCAGCTCGGCCGCGGCGCCGGCCTCGTCGAAGGCCGCCTGGTCGGTGTAGAAGTGGGCGATGCCGCGCTCCAGGCGGTGGTAGTCGATGCCGGTGGTACGCACCAGATCCCGCAGGGCTTCATGGCTGTAGCGGCCCAGCGCCACCAGCTGGCGGACGTTGCGCTCGAAGGCGGCGTCGTTGCACTGGGCCAGGAACTGCAGGCCCCAGCGCCATTGCTGCCAGTCGAGCTGGGGGCGGAACAACAGCGGCGCGTCCTGGCGGAACATCCACTTCAGCATCTTGGCCGGGGCATGGCGGTTGGCCCAGGGCTCGCAGTAGCTCACCGAGATCTGGGCGGCATTGGCGAAGCTGGTCTCCAGCGCGGCGTCGGGCTGGCGGTCGACCACGACCACCTCATGGCCGCGCTCGGCCAGGTGCCAGGCGGTGCTGATGCCGATGATGCCGGCGCCGAGGACAAGCGTTTTCTGCATGCGCGCAAGTGTGGTCCGCGCCGCCGCTTTTCAAAAGCAGGATTAAACTGTCTCTGGAAAAATCAGATCTGCTAATACATGAGCGCCTACGATCCCGCCGCGCTTGAATGCCTGGCCGCCATCGTGGAAGAAGGCGGTTTCGAGCGCGCCGCCCAGCGGCTGCACATCACCCAGTCGGCGGTGTCGCAGCGGCTGCGCGCGCTGGAGGCGCAGGTCGGCACGGTGCTCATCGTGCGCAGCCGGCCGCTGCGGCCCACGCCGGCGGGCAAGCTGCTGCTCAAGCACACCCGGCAGCTGAGGCTGCTGCGGGCCGACCTCGAGCGCGACCTGCGCGAGCTGGCGCCCAGCGCCGCCGGCGCGCTGCGCGAGGACGAGCGCATCTCCATCGCCGTCAATGCCGACAGCATCGCGACCTGGGCCCTGCCAGCCCTGGACGAACTGGCGCGCGAAGGCCTGCCGATCGAGATCATCACCGACGACCAGGACTTCACCCACGAATGGCTGCGCGAGGGCCAGGTGATGGGTTGCATCACCACGCTGAAGCAGGCGCTGCGCGGCTGCAAGGTGGTGGCGCTGGGCGCCATGCCCTATGTCGCGGTCGCCCAGCCGGACTACGCCCACCGGCACCTGCCGCAAGGCCTGACGCCGCACAACTTCCGCGACGTGGCCTTCGTCGCCTTCAACCGCAAGGACGACATGCAAGGCGAGTTCGTCAGCCGCGCCGTGGGCCTGCGGCGCGTCGGCCTGCACCAGTTGTTCGTGCCGAGCTCGGAGGGCCAGGTGCGCGCCGTGCTCGCCGGTTGGGGCGTGAGCGTGGTGCCGGAGCTGCTGGTGCGGGGACTCCTGGCGCAGGGCGCGCTGGTGGACGTCGCGCCGCAGCTGCGCGTGCCGGTGCAGCTCTACTGGCACTGCTGGAACCTGCAGTCGGAGGTGCTGGATGCCTTGAGCGAGGCGCTCACGCGGGCGGCGGCAGCGGCGCTGGTGGCAGCGTAGCCAGCGTCAGCGCGGCGCGCTTGCGCCTTGCGGATGGTTGAACTCGCCGTTGCCTTCGGGCGCGGCCAGCGCCAGCAGCAGGGCCGCCACGACGGCGGCGAGCCAAGCCAGCGTTTGGACCCACAGCGATTTCATGCCGCCCCTCCCGCGCGATGCGCGTCACGGATTGCAACGCGCTGCATGGAGTGTGAACGAGCCTGCAAGTCCACAGGTGGCGCTTGTGTAAAGGCGCTCGCCCTTTTTGTTTAAAGCGGTAAGGCGGATGCACGAATCCGCCTGCAATGTGAACTATCGAATCAGCAGCACCGGAATGCCGCACTTGGCGAGCACGTCGGAGGACACCGATCCCATCAGCACGCGGCCCAGGGCGCCGTGGCCGTGGCTGCCCATGATGATCATGTCGTAGCCGTTGTCGCGGGCGTAGTCGGCGATGGTCTCGCCCAGCGGACCGACCTTGAATTCGGCCGTGCACCCGAGCCCGTGCGACTCGAGCGCCTCCTTGGCCGGCTGCAGCACCTTGGCGGCTTCGTCGCTGTGGTAATCGCTGGCCGCGGTCGCGCCCAGGTTGGAGCGCACGTGCGGCGGCAGCGGGGCCTGCGCGTTCAACAGGGTGTAGGTGTGGCTGGCGTCGAACAGGGTCTTGTTGGCGCCGACGTAGTCGAGCATCTTGCGGGTGTACGCACTGCCGTCGACGGCAAGCAGAATCTTCATGGGTTCTCCGGATGGGTTGCGTTCGGCGCGCAGCCTAGCATGCGCGCGGGGGGGTGGGGACGATGAGCGTCAACTCAGGTCGGAAATCCGCCTGCTCGCCCTTGGCCGCATAGCCTAGCGTGTTGGCCACCACGCGGCAGCCGTGCGCCATGTAGTCGTGCTGGCAATGCAGGTGGCCATGCAGCCAGAGTTGCGCCTGCGCGAGCAGCGGCTCCAGCGAATTGCAGAAGCCGGCGGTCGACGGGGTCACGCCGTAGCGCGGATCGGCGCTGCGCAGGCTGGGCGCGAAGTGCGTGACGACCACCGTCGGGCCATCGAAGGGCCGGCCCAGTGCCTCGCGCAGCCACTGCTGGCACACCAGGCCCTGTTCGCGCCACGCCTCGGCCAGCATCGGCCGGCCGTCGCGCATCGCGGCCGCCTTCTCCAGGTAGAAGTTGGCGGCGCGGAAGGCCTTGTGCCGCATCTTCAGCACCTGCCCCAGCGCCGGCTCGGGCGCTTCGGGCGCGAGGGCCAGCGCATCGAAGTCGGTCCACAACGTGGTGCCGAGGAAGCGCACGCCTTGCAGCACGACCTCCTCGCGCTCCAGCCAGGTGATGCCGAGTTCGGCGCACAAGGCGCGCAGGCGGTCGTGCGTCGCGTCGAAGTCGCGGTTGTCGTATTCGTGGTTGCCGGGCACGTAGAGCACCGGAGCCGGCCAGCCTTGGCGCGGCGAGAAACGCGTGAGGCCGAAGTCCTCGTCCTGCAGGCGCGAGCCGCGCTGGTAGGAGCCGATGTCGCCGGCGAGCACCAGCAGGTCGGCGTCGGGGGCGGGGCGGGGATGCAGGTCCGGTTGCGCTTCCAGGTGCAGGTCGGACATGAGCTGGATCTTCACCCGCTCGATTGTGCGGCCTGTCCAGCATCCGCAGGTTGCGCGAAGGCCGTCCTGCCCGCCGCACCCAGGGCCGCGCGCAACCACGCATGGTCGCGGCGGTGGCCCTGGCGCCGGTGCCACAGGGCGTCGACGTGCACCGGCGGCATGTCGAACGGCAGGTCGCGCTGGGTCAGCTCCTCGGCGCGGCCCGTGACACTGATGAAGTGGCGCGGCAGCACGGTCAGCAGGTCGGAGGTGGCGACCACGCGGCCGGCGGTGAAGAACTGGTTGACGGTCAGCACCACGCGCCGCTTGCGCCCGAGCGAGGCGAGCGCCTCGTCGATGAAGCCGTAGGGCCGGCCGGAGAAGCTCACCAGCATGTGGCGCGCCTCGCAGAAGCGGTCCAGGGTCAGGGGCCCGTTCGTCAGCGGGTGGTCCTTGCGCATCACGCAGACATACTGGCCGTCGTAGACGCGTTCGTAGGCGAAGGCCGGCAGGCCGCCACTTTGCGCCTGTGCCGTCAGGTCGGCCAGGACGGCCGGGAAGAAGCCGACCGCCACGTCGATCTGGCCGTCATCGAGCAGCCGGCGCGGGTCGCGCGTGGTCAGGGGCACGCAGCGCACCGAGACGCCGGGGGCCTCGTTCTCCAGGGTGGCCACCAGGCCCGGCATCAGCTCGGCCGCCGTGGCGTCGGCCAGCGCCAGGTTGAAGGTGGTGGTCGCTTTGGCCGGCACGAACTCGCCCGGCGTGATGGAGCTCTCCAGCTGGCGCAGCGCGTCGGCGATGGGCGGCCACAGGGCCAGCGCCCGGGGCGTCGGCTCCACGCCGTAGCCGCTGCGCGCCACCAGCCGGTCGTCCAGCGCCTCGCGCAACCGGTTGAGCGCGTTGCTCACCGCCGGCTGCGTCATCGACAGGTTGCGCGCGGCCCGGGTCAGGTTGCGCTCGGCCATGACCTGGTCGAAGACCCGCAGCAGGTTGAGGTCGAGCGTGCGGAAGTTGGGCTGATTCATGTCAGTCCTGAATGATAAGCATCACTAATCAAAATTGGACGAATATCAGGGTTGACCCTAGTATTGGGACTGTCCCGCTGGCAATCCCGCCAAACGGACCTGTCCAAGGGGAACTTCATGGCACGTACCATCCAAGCCGAATATCCGACGACGCACGCGGGCATCGAGCGTGTCGTCGAAGGCGTCTCCATCCTGCGTGGCCTGCGCGCCACCCATGTCGCGCTGGCCGCGCTGGCCACCATCGGTGCGCCGCTGACGGCC
>JAEZKX010000261.1 GCA_023436025.1 Pseudomonadota bacterium
CTGCTAGCCCTGGCCCGCCAGGCGCTGGCCGACCTGCTGGCCGCCCGCGAGCGCGAAGGCGCCCGCCTGGCCGCCATGCTGCTGGGCCACCTGGAACAGCTGCGGGCGCTGGCCGACCAGGCCCGGCCGCTGGTGCCGCAGCTGGTGGAACAGCAGCGCCAGCGCTTCCTGGAGCGCTGGAAGGAAGCCATGGCCCTGTCCGAGGGCGCGGCCACGCCGGAGGCGGCCCAGGACCGCGCGCTGACCGAGGCCACCGCCTTCGCCATCCGCATCGACGTGGCCGAGGAGCTGACGCGCCTGGCCGCCCACCTCGACGAGATCGAGCGGCTGGTCAGGAAGGGCGGCGAGGTCGGCAAGCGCCTGGACTTCCTGATCCAGGAACTGCACCGCGAGGCCAACACGCTGGGCTCCAAGTCGGCCGCCCTGGAGCTGACCAGGATCTCGGTGGACATGAAGGTCCTGATCGAGCAGATGCGCGAGCAGGTGCAGAACATCGAATGACGCCGGCCCCGCGATAATCCGCCATGGACTACCCCGGCAACATCTTCGTGGTGGCGGCGCCCAGCGGCGCCGGCAAGTCGAGCCTGGTCAAGGCGCTGCGCGAGCTGGACTCGCATGTGCAGCCTTCGGTTTCGCACACCACGCGGCCGCCCCGCGGCCAGGAAAAGCACGGGCGCGAATACTTTTTCGTTTCCGCCAGCGAGTTCGACCAGATGGTCGCGGCCGACGGTTTCGTCGAATGGGCGCACGTGCACGGCCACCGCTACGGCACCTCCAAGAAGATGATCGAGGAGCGCGTCGCCCGCGGCGTCGACGTGATGCTCGAGATCGACTGGCAAGGCGCCCTGCAGATCAAGCGCATCTTCTCCAATGCGGTGCTGATCTTCATCCTGCCTCCCAGCTGGGAGGAGCTGCGCTCGCGGCTGGAGCGCCGGGGCGAGGATTCGCCCGAGGTGATCGAGACCCGCCTGAAGAACGCGGCCGAAGAACTGGCGCAGGCGAAAGAATTCGATTTCGTTATAATCAACGAGTTATTCGAGCGAGCGCTTTTCGACCTCAAGGCGATCGTTCATGCCCAGCGGCTGAAATACTCGTCGCAGCGGCGCGCCCGCGCCGACACCTTCGCCGCCCTCGGCATCCTCTAGCCCCCGGAGAATTTCATGGCCCGCATCACCGTCGAAGACTGCCTCGAGAAGATCCCGAACCGCTTCCAGCTGGTGCTGGCCGCGACCTACCGCGCCCGCATGCTGAGCCAGGGCCACGCGCCCAAGATCGAGAGCAAGAACAAGCCGGGCGTCACCGCCCTGCGCGAGATCGCCGAAGGCAAGATCGGCCTCGAGATGCTGAAGAAGGTGCCGGGCTGAGCCCAGCACCGGCGCGCACGCAAGGCACCCGCGGGTGCCTTTTTTGTTGCCTGGACGATGCGCGAGCCGGGCCGCGGCCAAGAGACTGGAGTAACAACCCGGGCTTCTCGCGGCCGGCCTCCAGCGGACAGCCACTAGCCTCTATCATGGGGCCATGAGCGCGGTGCTCCAACCGACCTCGGGCGGCAGCGGCAACAAGCGCCCCAGCAGTCCGATCCTTCCCAGTCCCGCCGCTGCCAACGCGGCGGCGGCGAGCTTCGCCGCGCTCACGGCGCGCCTCGACTACCTGGACCCGGCCGAGGTCGACCAGGTCCGCAAGGCCTACCGCTTCGCCGACGAGGCCCACCTGGGCCAGCTGCGCGCCAGCGGCGAGCCCTACATCACCCATCCGATCGCGGTGGCCGCCCAGTGCGCCGAGTGGAAGCTCGACGTGCAGGCGCTGATGGCCGCGCTCCTGCACGACGCCATCGAGGACTGCGGCGTCACCAAGCCCGACCTGATCGAACGCTTCGGCGCGCCGGTCGCCGAGCTGGTCGACGGCCTCACCAAGCTCGACAAGCTGCAGTTCAACACGCGCGAGGAGAACCAGGCCGAGTCCTTCCGCAAGATGCTGCTGGCCATGGCGCGCGACGTGCGCGTCATCCTGGTCAAGCTGGCCGACCGCAGCCACAACATGCGCACGCTGGAAGACGTGCCGCGCGAGAAGTGGGCCCGCATCTCGTCCGAGACGCTGGACATCTACGCGCCCATCGCGCACCGGCTGGGCCTCAACGCCACCTACCGCGAGCTGCAGGAGCTCGCCTTCCGCTACCTCAAGCCCTGGCGCTACCAGGTCCTGAGCAAGGCGGTGGCGCGCGCGCGCAGCCGCCGGCGCGACCTGATCCAGAAGGTGCATCGCGACGTCGAGAGCGCGTTCGAGGCGGCCGGCATGAAGGTGCGCATCCACGGCCGCGAGAAGACGCTCTACTCCATCTACAAGAAGATGGACGAGAAGCACCTGAGCTTCGCCCAGGTGACCGACATCTACGGCTTCCGCGTGATCGTGCCGACGGTCACCGACTGCTACACGGCCATGGGCCTGCTGCACCAGATGTACAAGCCGGTGCCGGGGCGCTTCAAGGACCACATCGCCATCCCCAAGATCAACGGCTACCAGTCGCTGCACACCACGCTGGTCGGGCCGTCGGGGGTCAACGTCGAATTCCAGCTGCGCACCGAGGCCATGCACCTGGTGGCCGAGTCGGGCGTGGCCGCCCACTGGCTGTACAAGGCGAGCACGCCGCAGGACGAAGGCAACGACCGGCTGGGCACCAAGTGGCTGCAGTCGCTGCTGGACATCCAGAACGAGACCCGCGACGCCGCCGAGTTCTGGGACCACGTCAAGATCGACCTGTTCCCCGACGCCGTGTACGTGTTCACGCCCAAGAGCCAGATCATGGCCCTGCCGCGCGGCGCCACCGTGGTCGACTTCGCCTATGCCATCCACAGCGACGTCGGCGACCACACGGTGGCCGCGCGCATCAACAACGTCCAGGTGCCGCTGCGCACCGAGCTGAAGAACGGCGACGTGGTCGAGGTGGTGACCGCCCCGGTGTCCACGCCCAATCCGGCCTGGCTGGGCTTCGTGCGCACCGGCCGCGCCCGCTCCAAGATCCGGCACCACCTCAAGACGCTGGCCCAGGCCGAATCGCAGCAGCTGGGCGAGAAGCTGCTGGCGCAGGCGCTGCGCGCCGAGGGGTTGCAGAAGCTGCCGCCGGACGACGACCAGTACCACGCCACCTGGGAGAAGCTGCTGCGCTTCACCGGCAACCGCAGCCGCGCCGAGCTGCTGACCGATGTCGGGTTGGGCAAGCGCATCGCCAGCATCGTGGCCAAGCGCCTGATGCACCTGCTGTCGGAACTGGGCGAGCGGCCGGATGCGCTCCTGCTCAGTCGCGAGCGCTTCACCGCGCACGAGAACGTGTCGCAAGGCGGCCTCACGCTGGACGGCAGCGAGAACGCCTCGGTGCAGTACGCCACCTGCTGCCGGCCGGTGCCGGGCGACGCGATCGTCGGCTACCTCGGGCGCGGCGAAGGGCTGGTGGTGCATGCCGAGGAGTGCGCCGTGGCGCGCCGCCTGCAGCACAAGGACGCCGAACGCTTCATCGGCGTCGAGTGGTCGGACGAGCCGGTCCGCGCCTTCGAGACCGGCGTGCTGGTCACCGTCTCCAACGGCAAGGGCACGCTGGCGCGGGTGGCCGCCGCCCTGGCCAATGCCGAAGCCGACATCATCCACGTCGACATGGACGACGACCGCGACCAGGACGCGACCGACCTGCGCTTCGTGGTGTCGGTGCGCGACCGCGCCCACCTCGAGGCGGTGCTGCGCAACCTCAAGCGCACGCCCTCGGTGATGGACGCGCAGCGGATCCGGCCGGGAAGCTGACGCCTTCAGGCCGGCGCCGGGTACCGCACCTCCAGCACCTCCACCTCCTGCGCCCCCGCCGGCGTGACCAGCTTCACCACGTCGCCCACGCGTGCTTTCAGCAGGGCCCGGGCAATGGGCGAGATCCAGCTCACCTGCCCTTGCGCGCTGTCGGCCTCGTCGATGCCCAGGATGGTGACGGTGCGCTCCTGCCCGCTCTCCTCGGCGTAGGTCACCGTGGCGCCGAAGAACACCTGGTCGCGGCCCTGGTGCACCGACGGGTCGGTCACTTCGGCGATCTCCAGGCGCTTGGTCAGGAAGCGGATGCGGCGGTCGATCTCGCGCAGGCGCTTCTTGCCATAGAGGTAGTCGCCGTTCTCCGAGCGGTCGCCGTTGCTGGCGGCCCAGTGCACGACTTCCACCACCTTGGGCCGCTCCTCGTCGATCAGCTGCAGCAACTCCTGCCGCAGGCGCGCGTAGCCCTGCGGCGTGATGTAGTTCTTGCCGCCCGCGGGCAGCGGCGGCAGGCCGACTTCCTCGTCGTCGTCCGTGTCGGTTTCGCGGGTGAACGCCTTGCTCATGGTGCAAGGATAGTGCGCCCACCAGCCTGGTGCACGAAGCTCGTGCGTGTCCTACAGGAGGATGCGAGGGCGTCCGCATGCCGCGCCGCCAACGCCGCCCGATCATGCGGGATCGCCGCAGGAGATCGCATGTCCACCGAATCCGCCGTGACGCCGACCATCAACCCGACCGCCGAGGAAGCCTACTGGCGCGAGGCCTACCGCCGCGAACCCTACTTCCGCGACCACCTCGACTACGAGGACTACGGTCCGGCCTACCGCGTGGGCTACACCGCGCCGGTGCGCCGCCAGGGCGAGTTCGACGAGCTGGAGCCGCAGCTGCGCGAGGACTTCCAGCAGGTGCGCGGACGCTCGCGGCTGCGCTGGGAGGAGGCGCGCGAGGCCACGCGGGCGGCCTGGAAGCGCGCCAGGGCCAGCAAGGGCGAGCACCCGCATTGAGTCGGCGCTCGGCGGCCTTGCCCGATCCGCGACCGGCTGCCGCACCGCCACCGCCACCGCCACCGCCACCGCCACCGCCACCGCCACGGCACGCGGCACGGCGGCAAGCGTCAACGCCGTCCTACGTCAGCCATACGGCTCGCCTGCCCATACTGGGCCGCCATGCCCTTCAACCTCGTCGACCTCTTCCTCGTGCTGGTGATCGTGCTGGGCGCCCTCGGCGGCTGGGCACGCGGCTTCGTCTTCGCCACCCTCGACCTCGTCACGCTGGTCGCCAGCCTGGCGGTTGCCTTCGCCGGCTACAACTACCCGGCGGCGTGGCTGCAGCGGGTGGCGCCGCAGCTGGGCGTCTGGATCGCGCCCATTGCATTCGTCGGCCTCTTCCTCCTGGCCCAGCTCCTGCTCGGGATGGTGGCCGGCGCGCTCAGCCGCCTGCTGCCGCGCGGCGCCCATGCGCACGTGATCAACCGTTTCCTGGGACTGGCCCCGGGCGCCGTGAACGGCGGCATCTATGCGGTGGTGGCCGCCATGCTGATGACCATCCTGCCGCTGGGCGCGGTCAACACCTGGGCGCGCGACAGCATCCTGGCCACCGAACTGTCCCGTGGCGCCGAATGGGCCGAGGCACGGCTCGCGCCCATCTTCGACCCCGCGATCCGGCGCACCATGCAGTCGCTGACCGTCGAGCCCGAGTCGCGCACCAGCATCCCGCTGCGCTTCAAGGTGGCGCAGCCCCGCCAGCGCAGCGACCTCGAGGCGCGCATGCTGGACCTGGTCAACCGGGAGCGCGCCAAGGCCGGGCTACAGCCGGTACGTGCCGACCCGGAGCTGGCCGAAGTGGCGCGCGCGCACAGCCGCGACATGTTCGCGCGCGGCTACTTCTCGCACTACTCGCCGGAGGGACAGGACCTGGGCGACCGCCTGCGCGCGGGCGGCGTGCGCTACCTGCGCGCCGGCGAGAACCTGGCGCTGGCGCCGACCCTGGACACCGCGCACCAGGGCCTGATGAACTCGCCGGGCCACCGCGCCAACATCCTGCGGCCGCAGTTCGGCCGCCTGGGCATCGGCGTGCTCGATGGCGGCGCCCACGGCCTCATGGTCACGCAGAACTTCCGCAACTGACATGGCCCGCGACGAATCCAGCCTGACGCCGGTCGACCCCAGGGACGCGGCCGAATCGGCCGGGCTGGTGTACGTCTCGGACGAGGACCGCGGCATCCGCCGCGACCGCAAGGGCGAAGCCTTCGCGTACTTCAAGCCCAGCGGCGACCGCGTGGCCGACGAGGCGACGCTGGAGCGCATCCGCAAGCTGGCCATCCCGCCGGCCTGGACCGAGGTCTGGATCTGCCCGCGCGCCAACGGCCACATCCAGGCCACCGGGCGCGACGCCCGCGGCCGCAAGCAGTACAAGTACCACGCGCAGTTCCGCGAGGTGCGCGAGAGCACGAAGTACGAGCACATGCTGGCCTTCGCGCGGGCGCTGCCGGCCATCCGCGCCCGGCTGGCCCAGCACATGGCGCTGCGCGGCCTGCCGCGCGAGAAGGTGCTGGCCACCGTGGTCCACCTGCTGGAGACCACGCTGATCCGCGTGGGCAACGACGACTACGCGAAGCAGAACAGGAGCTACGGCCTGACCACCTTGCGCGATCCGCACGTGAAGGTGGAGGGTTCGGCGCTGCGCTTCCAATTCAAGGGCAAGAGCGGCAAGACCTGGCGCCTGCAGGTGAAGGACAGGCGCATCGCCCGCATCGTGCGCGCCTGCCAGGAGTTGCCCGGCCAGCGCCTGTTCCAGTACAAGGACGACGACGGCGAGATCCGCGAGGTCACCTCGGCCGACGTCAACGCCTACCTGCGCGAGGAAACCGGCGCCGACATCACGGCCAAGGACTTCCGGACCTGGGCCGGCACCGTGATGGCGGCGCTGGCGTTGCAGGAGTTCCAGACCTTCGACAGCCAGGCCACGCAGAAGAAGAACATCAAGGCGGCGATCGAGCAGGTGTCCTCGCGGCTGGGCAACACGCCGACCATCTGCCGCAAGTGCTACGTGCACCCGGAAGTGTTCAACGCCTACGTGGAAGGAGCGCTGCTGCTGGAGATCAAGGAGCAGGTCGAGGACGAGTTGCGGGAGGACCTGTCGCAGCTCAAGCCGGAGGAAGCCGCCGTGCTGTCCATGCTGGAGGCGCGCCTGAAGCGCACGCTGGAAGGCGACCTCAAGGGCAGCCTCGATGCGGTCAGGAAGAAAAAGAAGAAGACGGCCGCCAGCTAGGGCGTGCTCGCGCAGCGGGCACACCCTGCCCCGGCATTCGCCTCAGCGCCCCGCCACCTTCACCAGGATGCGCAACACCTCGGCCACGCTCCAGGCCTGCGCCACGCAGCCGCGCGGGATGTAGGGCTCCTCGGCGTCGAAGATCTCGCTGATGGTGCCGATGCAGGCCTCGCCCAGGTGGTCGGCGAAACCTTCCACCAGGCGTTCGATGGCATGGCCGTCCTCCGGATGCACCTTGAGCCAGGCATCGGCGAAGGGACCGGCCAGCCAGCCCCAGACCGTGCCCTGGTGGTAGGCCGCATCGCGCGCGCGCAGGTCGCCGTCGTAGCGCGACTTGTAGTCGGCGTGGCCCGGCGCCAGCGAGCGCAGGCCCACCGGTGTCACCAGCTGGCGCAGCGCCACGTCGACCACGCTGCTCCAGTGCGAGCGGTCCAGCACCGGGTTGGGCAGGGCGATCGCGAACAGCATGTTGGGCCGGATGGCGTCGTCGTCGCCATTCTCGCCATCGACCACGTCGTACAGGCAGCCGGTGCGCGGATTCCAGAAGCGCGCGTTGAAGCTTTCGTAGGTTCGTTCCGCGTGGCGGCCCATCTCCTGCGCTCGGGCATCGTCGCCCTCCTCGCGCAGCCAGCGCTCCATCAGCCGCAGCGCGTTGTAGAACAGCGCGTTCAGCTCCACCGCCTTGCCGCGGCGCGCCGTGACCACCCAGCCGTCGACCTTGGCATCCATCCAGGTGAGCTGGTAGCCCTCGGCGCCCTGGCGCAGCAGGCCGTCGCGCGGGTCGACGCCGATGTTGAAGCGCGTGCCGCGCAGGTGGTGCTCGATGATGGAGAGGAAGGTCGGGATCGCGTGGTGCAGCGTCAGCCGGTCGCCGGTGACGCTGACGTAGCGGTCCATCGCGTGGAAATACCACAAGGTGGCGTCGGCCGTGTGGTACAGGCCCTCGTTCTGCCCCTCGGGGAACATGTTGGGGATGAGCCCGTCCTTCACGTAGTGCTGGAAGGTGCGCAGGATGTAGCCGGCCTCGGCATGGCGGCCGGTGGCCAGCGTCAGGCCTTCCAGGCTGATCATGGTGTCGCGGCCCCAGTCGGTGAACCAGTGATAACCGGCAATCACCGTTTTCGCCTGGTGGCCGACTGCATGTGCCCGGGCGATTTCCGCGAGACGCCCAGCCGGCGTGATGATGAACTGGTCGGCCGCCAGCACCATTTCCGCCGCCATGCCGCTGCGCGCAGATGGATGCGCAATGTGGAGCAAGTTACGGCGCCTTTTCAATTCGGATTCGTAAGCTTCCTCCG
>JAEZKX010000289.1 GCA_023436025.1 Pseudomonadota bacterium
GCGCGAGGTGGCTGCGGCCGAAGGAGATTGCCGCGCTGATCTTCACCAGGCCTCCGGGCGCCGAACGGAACTGCTCGATCTCGTGGACTGCGCTCTCCGCATGGCTGATGAGGTCGCGGCAGCGCTCGTGGAAGACGGCCCCGGCCGCCGTCAGTCCGAGCTTGCGCGTGGTGCGATTGAGCAGCCGCACGCCGAGCTGCTGTTCCAGCTCCATCACCTGCTTGCTCACAAGGGCCTTCGAGATACCGAGGCGCTCGGCGGCGCCGGAGAAGCTGCCGGTCTCGACGATCTGCGCGAAGGTGACGAAAGTGTTCAGGTACTTCATCCTTGCGGGGGCGATGCCGCGCGCGGATGTGAACAGATTGTTCACGGACATGTGTTTATCCGGCGCGAGTGCGCTGGCACTATAGCCTCGGATGAGCTCCGACACAGCACGCACCACACCGCAGCACGATGCATCGCGCGAGGCGAGCAATGCAGGTGCAGCAAGCCCCGCGCCGGTGCGGCGGCCGATGACGGGCACCGAAAAAATCATCGCGCGCGCGGCCGGTCTGGCGCAGGTCCGGGCAGGTGACGTGGTGTTTCCGCAGCCGGACCTCATGATGGTCCACGACAACGTGCTGCCGGCCATCAAGAAGACGCTCGACGAGCTGGGCATCAACCGCATCGCCGCGCCGCACAAGACCGTGATGTTCACCGACCACGAGGTCCTGTACGGCAGTCCGCGCGCAGCCATGTACGGTGCCGCCAACCGCCGTGCCGCGCGCGCATGGGGCGTGGGCCACTTCTTCGACGTAGGCCGTGGCGGCCACGGCCATGTATTCCCGATGGAGAACGGCCTGGTGCGGCCGGGCATGTTCTATTTCGACAACGACCGCCACTGCACCAACGCAGGCGCCATCGGCGCCGTGGCCTTGCGCGTGGGCCTGGAGATGGCGCGCGTGCTGGCCACGGGCTCGACCTGGGTCATGGTGCCGCCTTCGGTGCAACTGGTGCTGCGCGGCAGGCTGGGCCTGGGCGTGCATGCGCGCGACCTGGGGGCGCACATCGCCGCCTGCGTGAAGGACGGCCGCCTGCCGTTCGACCTGGATTACCGCGTGCTGGAGTTCGCGGGCGAGATCGACCACTACCCGCTGGCCGCGCGCGTGGCGCTATGCAGCGCGCCCACCGAGATCGGTGCCTGCGGCGTGTTCTTCCCGCCATCCGGTGAAGTGCTCGCCCATGCGCGCGCGGTCGCGCAAGGTCCGTTCGAACCCTGCTGGCCGGACGCCGGCGCGCACTACGAGGCCGTCGCCGAACTCGACGTCTCGGCCTTGCAGCCGCAGATCTCCCTGCCGGGGGCGCTGACGCGCACCGTGGATGTGTCGGAGGTGGTGGGTCAGCCGGTGCAGCACGCCTTCATCGGGTCCTGCGCCTCTTCGATGTACGAGGACATTGCCGCGGCCGCCCGCCTGCTCGAGGGCCGGCGCATCGCCGACGGCGTGCGCCTGTTCATCGTGCCCGGGTCGGAGGCCACCAGCCTGCGGCTGGCGCGCGAGGGCGCCTTGCAGACCTTCCTGGAGGCCGGCGCCATCGTGCTGCCGGCCGGCTGCGGTCCCTGCAATGACGCCGTGGTCGGCCCGGTCGATGCAGGCGAAGTTTCGATCTCGACCGCCACCAACAACAACGCCGGCCGATTCGGTGCCCGCGACGCCCGCCTCTTCCTCGGCAGCCCGGAGACCGTCGCGGCCTCGGCGCTGCGGGGTTGCATCACCGATCCGCGCACCCTCTGAAGGAGAAACCATGATCCGCCGTGCCTTCGCCATCCTGGCCCTGTCCTGCTGCGCACTGGCGCATGCCCAGTACCCGACCAAGCCGATCCGGCTGATCGTGCCGTTTCCGGCGGGCGACGGCCTGGACCTGCAGGCGCGCGTGATCGGCCAGCACCTGTCGACGCGGCTGGGGCAGCAGGTGGTGGTGGACAACAAGCCTGGGGCCGGCACGCTGATCGGCGTGGCCGCCGCGCTCGATGCGCCGGCCGACGGCCACACCGTGCTGCTGGTGACCACCACCTTCGCCATCAACCCGGCGCTGCGCGAGAAGGTGCCCTACGACCCGGTGAAGGACTTCGTTCCGCTGATCCAGACCACCGCCATCCCGCTGGTGGTGGTGGGCTCGCCGAAGTTCGCACCCAATACCTTCGCCGAGGTGCTGGCGCTGGCCCGGCAGAAGCCTGGCACGCTCACGGTGGGCAACTCGGGGGTCGGTACGGCCGCCCACATCGGCATGGAACTGTTGGACAGCATGGCCGGGGTGAAGTTCGTGCACGTGGCCTACAAGGGCATCCCGCCGGCCTTCACCGACCTGGTTTCGGGCGATCTCCAGATGCTCTGCACCTCGCCGGCCCAGGTGATGCAGAGCATCCGCGAAGGCCGGGTCAAGGCCCTGGCGGTCACCGGCGCATCCCGTTCCTCGCACCTGCCGAACGTGGCCACCGTCCAGGAGGCCGGCGTCAAGGGCTATGAAGTGAACGCCTGGGTGGGGATGGTGATGCGCCGGGGTACGCCCGATGCGGTCGTCGAGCGGCTCAATACCGAGATCGCTGCCATTCTCAAGCTGCCGGAGGTGAAGGAAAGGCTGACCACGGACGGTTCCGAGATCGTCGCCAGCCAGCCCGCGGCCTTTGGCCAGCACATCGGAGTGGAACTCGCCAAGTGGTCCAAGGTGATCCGCGAGGCGGGCATCAAGCCGCAATGAGCGCGGAATTCTCTTGGGTGCTGCGGGGTCGCTGCTACCGGCTCGGGCACGACGTGAACCACATGGGCGGCGTGGTGCCCATGCGCATCGTCTCCGAGATGCGCTTCGACCCCGCGGACATCGTGCCGCACCTGTTCGAGGAGACGGACCCGGGCTTCCACACCCGCTGCCGGCCCGGGGACCTCATCGTCGCGGGCCGCAACTTCGGCATGGGCCCGAAGATGCAGGGCTACATCGCGATGCAGGCGCTGGGGCTGGGCCTGCTGTGCGAGTCCATGCCCTTCCTGGCCTACCGCGAGGCGATCGGCATCGGCCTGCCCGTGCTGACCGGCTGCACCGACGCCACGAACGTCTGCGAAACCGGCGATGCGCTGGAGGTCGACTTCGCCAGCGGGCACTTCCGCAACCTCACGCGGCAGCTCGAGCGCGACTTCCCGCCCGTGCCCGAGGCGCTGCGCGAGATCGTGGCCGTGGGCGGCACCGCGGCCTGGCTGCGGGCCTGGTGGGCCAGGCAGCAGGCTGCGCGCGCACCGGCCGCTGAAGGCTGAAGCCGCTTCCTGCGATCCACCATCCACCGAGGAGACCACCCATGAAGATCGAGGAACGCCTGCAGGCCATGGGCTACAGCCTGCCGCCTCCTTTCGTGTTCCCCAAGCCCAACCGGCGCGGCTGCGTGCAGGTGGGCAACATCCTGTACGTGTCGGGCCATGGCCTGAACCTGCCGCTGCTGCCGGGCGTGCGCCAGCACGGCCGCTTCGGCGTCGACATCTCCGATGCGGAGGGCCAGGCGACGGCCCGCGCGGTGATGCTGACCGTCCTGGCGACCGTGAAAGAGGCCATCGGCGACCTGGACCGCATCACGCAGGTGGTGCGACTGTTCGGCATGTGCAACGTCACGCCCGACTTCGATCGCATGCCGCAGATCATCGACGGGGCCTCGGACTTCGTCCATGAGCTGTTCGGCCCGCAGGTGGGCTGGCATGCGCGCACCGCCGTCGGCATGGCGTCGCTGCCGCGCGGGATCGCGGTGGAGATCAACGCGGAGTTCGCGGTCGGGTGAGGGAGCCCGCGGCGGGCGCCTGGCCGGGGCCGACCACGGTGGATGTTGCAGGTCCAAGACATGAAGTCCTTTCCGGGCCGCGTTCGCGCGCGCAACGGGTGACGCGCCGCGGTCGCGCCGCTATGCTCTGCCGCAGGACCGGAGGGGGGCCATGGAGAAGGTGCTGTACCACGTGCTGCTGGAAGGGCGCCGCATCGGCCCCTATGACCGGCGCACCATCGTCGGCATGCGCATCAAGAAAGCGCTGACCAGTGCGGACCTGGTCGAAACCGCCGACGGCATGAAGCTGACGGTGGGCGACCTCGTGCGCAGTCCCAATCCCGACGTGGCCTTCGAGCCCGAACGCAGCGGCAGCTATTCGGTGGTGCAGGCCGTCCATGCGGCCTGGATCGCCGAGACCGCCGGCACCGGCCTTGCCATCCCCGGCTTCAAGGGCGAGGTCGAGGTACGGGTGCAGACCCGGGCGCTGCGCATCTCCGGGCGCTTTCGCAGCGGCTTCGGCTGGAAGCAGGACCGCGTGAAGATTTCCTTCGACGAGCTCGCCCATGCGCGCGTGCGCGGAAGCGCCGTCGACCTGGCCCTGCGCGTGGGCCAGGCGCCGCCGCGGCAGCGCCTGACGCTGGAGCTGTTCGCGCCCGAGTCCGCCGGCGAGCTGGCGGCGGCGCTGCCTCCGCGGGATCCCTGGCCCAAGGGCCTGGCGTTGGGGCGCCGGCGCCAGGGTCAGGCGGACTTTCCCTATGCCTGGGCGGCGCTGGCCGGCACGCTGGCCACCGTCGGCGTCGTCCTGGCCTGGGTGCTGGTGCGCCGCTTCTAGAAGGCCAGCGCCAGCCCGATCGGCACGAACAGCACCGCCAGCGCGTTGCCCAGCAGGATCATGGCGGCGACGCGTTCAGGCTCCTGGCCGTAGCGTTCGGCCAGCAGGAACTGCATCACCGCCGGTGGCAGCGCGCTGAACAGGATCAGCTGGGCCCGCGCCATCCCTTCCAGCCCCAGGACCCAGGCCAGTGGCAGCGCCACGGCGATGCCGATCAGCGGCCGCGCGAAGGCGCCCAGCAGGCCCAGCGGCACGTCGCGGCGGCGCAGGGTCGTGAGCCGCACGCCCAGCGCGAACAGCATGAGCGGCAGCATGGCGTCGCCCAGCAGCTTCATGCCGGTGAAGACCATGTCGGGCGGGCGGATGCCGGACAGCGCGCTGGCGAAGCCGAGCGCGCTGGAGACCATCAGCGGCGACAGCAGCAGGTCGCGCGTGCGGGCACCGGCGCTGGTGATGCGCGCGCCCACCGAGAAGTGGATCAGGTTGCTGATGGAGAACAGCGCCACGGCGGCGCCCAGGCCCTGCGGCCCGAAGGCCAGCAGCGCCAGCGGCAGGCCCATGTTGCCGCAGTTGGTGAACATGACCACCGGCACCAGCGTGCGCGCCTGGGTGCGGGTCACGCGGGCCACCACCCAGGCCACCGCGCCGGTCAGCAGGATCAGCAGGGCGCCGCCCGCCATCAGCGCGATGTACTGCTGCCACTGGAACTCGCGGGAGGCGAGGGCGGTGTAGACCAGCAGCGGCGTCAGGACGTCCAGCACCACCCGGTTGAAGCCGGCGAGGTCGGGCCGCACCTTGCGCGCGTAGCCCCAGCCGATGGCCACGATCAGGAACACCGGCACGATGACCTGGGCGATGCGCCAGAGCAGGTCCATCAGGCGCCTCGCCGCGCCAGCCAGGCCAGCAGGCGCGCGCGCGCCGGCTGCAGGCCCTTGTAGGCCAGCACGGCCTCGCTCATGCTGGCCAGGGCATCATGCAGGCGGCGTGCGTGCGCGGGCGTGGCCACCGCCTCGGCCAGCGGCTGCAGCATCACGCGGATGGTGAACACGGCCTGGCCGGGCGCCAGCGGAAAGAAGGTCTGGCGTTCCGCGCGCAGGAAGCAGCTGGCCGCGAATGCCTCCGGGTCGGTGGTGGCGGGCCAGGGCGTGCGCGCCTGGCGCGCCGGATGCTGGTCATGGCGGTCCGACGGCGTGAGGGTCCAGACCGAGCGCTCCCACTCGCCGCCGTCGGTGACCAGGCGGCCGAGCTGCTGCGCCGCGGCCAGCAGCAGCGCGTTGTCGGCCACCGGCGCATGGACGGCGGTGAAGGGCAGGCCCAGCTTCTCTTCCGGCGCCCAGTGCGAGGGTACGCAGACGCACAGCCAGGGCAGGGTGGTGCTGGCGCCGTCGAGCACGGCGAAATCCTGCTCGAAGGCCAGCTCGATCGGCTGCGCCGCAGCGATGCCCTCGGCGCGGGCGCGCGCGAGGATGGCGTCGACGGCCCGGGTGGGGTCGAAGCCGTCCACGGCCAGGCGGCTGGCGCCGGCGTCGAACACCTGTTTCTTCTCCCGCCACAGCGTGCTGCCCGCGGCCAGCGGCGTCAGGTGGCGCCCGCCCTGCAGCCGGTGCAGGCCCGGCTGCATGCGGAAGGGCGCGGTGATGGAGAGGAGGTCGAAGTCCACGCGTAAAAAAGGCTCCTTGCGGAGCCTTGGTGCCGGTGGTGGGCGGCTTAGACGCGACGGCGGTATTCGCCGGTGCGGGTGTCGATTTCGACCTTGTCGCCCTGGGCCACGAAGATCGGCACGCCAATCTCGAAGCCGGTGGCGATCTTGGCGGGCTTGAGCACCTTGCCCGAGGTGTCGCCCTTGACGGCCGGCTCGGTCCAGGTGATCTCGCGCTCGACGCTGGTGGGGATTTCGACCGAGATGGCCTTGCCTTCGTAGAACACCACCTCGGCGGGCATGCCGTCTTCCAGGTAGTTCAGGGCGTCGCCCATGTTGTCGGCCTCGACTTCGTACTGGTTGTACTCGGCGTCCATCCAGACGTACATCGGGTCGGCGAAGTAGGAGTAGGTGCACTCCTTCTTGTCCAGCACGATCTGGTCCATCTTGTCGTCGGCCTTGAACACGGTTTCCGTGCCCTGGTTGTTCAGCAGGCTCTTGAGCTTCATGCGCACGGTGGCCGAGTTGCGGCCGCCGCGGGAGTATTCGGTCTTGAGCACGACCCAGGGCTGGCCGTTCTGCATGATCACATTGCCGGCGCGGATTTCTTGAGCGATTTTCATGGGCGTTGTCTTCGGGCGATGCCTACGGGTGAGGGCCGCGACGGCGCATGAAGGCGCGGCGGCGAGATGGGCGCGGGGGAGCAAAAAGCCCGCAAGCGCAAAGCTTTAGATTCTACCTCGCCCGGCCGCGAAGCGCTCCAGTTCCGTGGCGAGCTCGGGCAAGGCGCCCAGCCGGCGCTTCGCCTCCGCCGCCGTCGCCTGCCAGCCGGCGGGGGCGAGCAGGGGCAGGTCGGGCCGCAACCCGTTCCAGGCGCGGTGGAAGTCCGCCAGGGCGGGCGGCGGCGCCAGCCAGGCCAGGAAGGCCTCGAGCTTGGCCGCGTGGGCGGCATCGTCCTGCGGGTAGAGCTGCCAGATGCTGGGCACCCCCGCCAGCAGGCCGCGCACGGCCGAGTCCTCGCCGCGCACGAAGTTGAGGTCGCAGGCCCACAGCAGGTGGTCGTAGTCGGGCTGGCTCAGCAGCGGCAGCCAGTGCAGGCGCAGCCGCCCGGCGTCGGCCGGCAAGGCCTGGCGCACGGCTGCGGTCGCCCGGCCCGCGGTGACCAGCAGCGTGGTGGGTTGGGGTGCCTCGGCCAGCTGGCGCAGCAGCGCCGGCAAGGCGGCCGGTTCGTAGCAGAACAGGCTGATGGCGCGGCCGCCGCCGGTCACGCCCTGGGCGTGCAGCCAGGCCGCGCGGTCGAAAGCCGCCTGCCGTTGCGCCAGGTCGCCCTCGCGCAGCAGGCCGCCGGTGCGCGCGGTGAAACCGGGGTAGAAGAAATGCTTCACCAGCCCGGCGCCAGGCCCGTGGCCCACCGGTGAAGGCAGGCCGTGGTTGCGCTCCACGTAGCCTTCGGCCGAGAGGTATTCCAGGTTGATCCAGGCCGGCGGCAGCGCCGCGCGCGCCATGGGGGCGACGAAAGCGGGCGGCGGATCGCAGCCGAAGGCCTCGATCACGACGTCGCCCGGCTCCACCGTGGCGGCGTCCCCATCCGCACCCCAGGGCCGCATGGTCACGCCGGGAGCGCCGCCGGGCGCCATCCAGCGCAGCGGCGCGGCGTCGTCGATCCACAGGCGCACCGCATGGCCGCGCCGCCCCAACTCGCGCGCGAGGCGCCAGCAGACGCCGGCGTCGCCGTGGTTGTCGATGACCCGGCAGAAGATGTCCCAGTGCATGCGCCGGATAATAGTGAGGATGGTGCATGCGCATTCCGAGCAACTGCTGGCCCTGGTGGCGGCGCTGCCGCCCCTGCCCGGTGTCTACCGCTACTACGACGCCGAGGGCGGCGTGCTCTACGTCGGCAAGGCGCGCAACCTGAAGAAGCGGGTTTCGAGCTACTTCCAGAAGAACCACGGCGGCACCCGCATCGGCCACATGATCGGCAAGATCGCGCGGCTGGAGACCACCGTGGTGCGCTCCGAGGCCGAGGCGCTGCTGCTCGAGAACAACCTGATCAAGACGCTGGCGCCGCGCTACAACATCCTGTTTCGCGACGACAAGAGCTATCCCTACCTGAAGATCACCGGCGCGCCCGACAAGCAGGGCTTCGCCCCCGCCGGCCGCGGCCCGGTGACGGCCGCGGCCTTTCCGCGCGTGGCCTATTACCGCGGCGCAGTCGACCGCAAGCACCGCTACTTCGGCCCCTATCCCAGCGCCTGGGCGGTGAAGGAGTCGATCCAGCTGCTGCAGAAGGTGTTCCGCCTGCGCACCTGCGAGGACACGGTGTTCGCCAACCGCACCCGGCCCTGCCTGCTCTACCAGATCAAGCGCTGCTCTGGGCCGTGCGTGGGCATGGTGATGGCCGACGACTACCACCGCGACGTGCTCGACGCCGAAGCGTTCCTGCGCGGCGACACGCAGAAGGTGCTGCAGGGCCTGGAGAAGCGCATGCTGGCGCATGCGGAGAAGCTGGAGTTCGAGCAGGCGGCGGAGCTGCGCAACCAGATGGCGGCGCTGTCCAAGGTGCTGCACCAGCAGTCGGTGGAGACCGCCTCCGACACGGACGTCGACATCCTGGCGGTGCAGGTGCAAGGCGGCAAGGCCTGCGTCAACCTCGCCATGGTGCGCGGCGGCCGCCACCTGGGCGACCGCGCGTATTTCCCGAGCCACGTCGAGGATGCCACCGTGGTGCAGGACTTCGACGATGCCGCCGATGCGGTGAGCACCCAGCCGGTGGAGGTGCAGGTGCTGGAGGCCTTCATCGCCCAGCACTACCTGGGCGTGCCGGTGCCCTCGGCCCTGATCACCAGCCATCCGGTGGCGGCCGAACTCACCGAGGCGCTGTCGCTGCAGGCCGGCGCCCGCATCAGTGCCGTGCACAACCCGCGCGGCCAGCGCCGCCTGTGGCTGGAGATGGCGCAGAAGAACGCCGGCCTGCAGCTGGCGCGCCTGCTGGCGGAAGAGGGCTCGCAGCAGGCGCGCACCCGCGCGCTGGTCGAGGCGCTGGACCTGGCGCCGGACAACCTGGACACCTTCCGCATCGAGTGCTTCGACATCTCGCACACCGCCGGCGAGGCGACCCAGGCGTCCTGCGTGGTGTTCCACCACCACCAGATGCACAACCGCGAGTACCGCCGCTACAACATCGAGGGCATCACGCCCGGCGACGACTATGCGGCCATGCGCCAGGTGCTGGCGCGCCGCTATGCCAAGCTGGCGCAGGCCGGGCGCGATGCGCCCAACGCGACGCCGCCGGAGGGCGAGGACCCGGCGCTGGAGGACGCGGCCGCGGGCGACGCGCCGGCGGATGGAGC
>JAEZKX010000298.1 GCA_023436025.1 Pseudomonadota bacterium
CTGCTGGCGCCGCGCGAGGCCGAGGCACCGGCGCGGCGCAAGCCGGCGGGCGGCGCCGGCACCGGCGAGGCCTCGATGGCGCGCCTGTTCCTGATCATGACCATCGCGGCCACCACCGGCAGCCTGATCTTCAACTTCTCCACCAACAGCAACTACGAGCTGCTGGGCAGCCGCTTCGAGCAGATCACGCGTGACCCGGCCCGGCTCGGCCTGCTGCTGGCGGTCGTCTACACCGTGGCCTCGTTCACGCAACTGCTGGTGGGACGCCTGATCGACCGCTATCCGCTCAAGCCGCTGTACGTCAGCGTGGTGGCGCTGCAGGTGCTGCTGCTGGCGCTGTCGGTGGGGCTGGATGGCTGGGCCTTCTTCGTCGTGCAGCTGCTTTTCATGGCCTCGATCTTCGGCTCGATTCCCTTCACCGACGCCATGATCGTGCGCTACGTCGACGACTCCATGCGCTCGCGCGTCTCGGGCATGCGCCTGGCCGTGTCGCTGGGGGCGAGTTCGCTGGCCGTGTGGCTGATCGGCCCGGTGGTGAAGCAGTCCGGCTTCACCATGCTGCTGGCGGTGATGGCCTGCATCGCCGCCGTGACGCTGGTGGTGGTGCTCAACCTGCCGCGGCACCGGGCGCCGGACATGCAGCCGGCCTAGCAGCCGGCGCAGGCCCGTCTCCCTGCCGCCCAGGCGCGTCGCTAGTGGGCGGCGCTGCGGTCCCCGCTCGCCTCCACCAGCAGCCGCAGGCGGTCGAGCCCTTCGCCCGTGCCGAGGATGCGCTGCTCCAGGTCGTCGTGGCCGTCGAGGTAGGCGACCTGTTCGGTGTAGACCATGTCGGTGCCGCCTGCCGTGGCGTGGAATTCCACGGTGACCAGCGACACCGACAGCTTCCGGCCGGCGATGGTGACGTCGTAGGCGAAGACGATGCGGGCGTCCGCGCGGATGTCGAAGAACACCTTTTCCACCTCCTGCAGGCCGCGCTGGGGTCGGCCACGCGGTGCGTCTCGCAGCCGAGCGGGCGGAAGTCGAGGCTGTACTCCACGGTGTGCGCGGCGTGGCAGTCGGACCACTGGCGCTTGTGCGCGGGGTCGGCCCAGGCGGCGAACACGGCGGCCGGCGGCGCTGCGAAGGAGCGTTCGATGGCGAAGCTGGTGTGCGCGGCGGATGGCGTCATGTGGGCGGCTCCTTGGTGCGGATCGTGGCCAGGTGGCGTTCCAGCCGGTCGAACTGCGCGTCCAGGCGCTTGCGGCGCAGCGCGACCCAGTGCTCGATGGCGGCGAAGGCCGCCGGCGCCATGCGGTAGGTGCGCACGCGGCCCGTCTTCTCCGACTCCACCAGGCCGCCGTTCTCCAGCACCGTCAGGTGTTTCACCACCGAGGGCATGGCGATGCCGAGCGGCTCGGTGAGCTCGCTCACGGACCGCGGCCCGTCGCTCAGGCGCTCCAGGATCGCGCGGCGCGTGCTGTCGGACAGCGCGAAGAACTGGCGGTCGAGCCGGGCGGGGTCGGGGTGCGCAGGCACGTCAGGCCCCCTGGTAGCGGACCGGCAGGGCCTCGCGGTAGGGGTAGTAGGCGAAGAAGGGCTGCGCGGCTTCCAGCACCCGCTGCATGGACGGACGCTGCAGCACCCGCTCGACGTAGTCCCCCAGCCGCGCGCAGGCGGCGGGCAGCGGCACCACCGTCGTGGCGTAGAACAGCGCTGGGGCGGCCGCGCAGTCAGCCAGCGTGAAGCTCTCGCCGGCCATCCAGGTGCGCCCCGCCAGGCGCGCATCCAGCAGGCCGTAGGCCATGGACAGCGTCTCGCGCGCCTTCGCCACGCCGAGCGGGTCGCGTTCGGATTCGGCGCGCAGGCGGTCGGCCACGATCGCCTGCATCGGCGTCATCACGTACAGGTCCAGCATCCGGTCCAGCAGGCGCGTTTCGAGGGCCGAGCCAGGATCGTCCGGCAGCAGCGCGCGCCCCGGTGCCGCATGCCCCTGCCCCAGGTACTCGATGATGATGCTGGTCTCCGGCACGACGCGGTCGCCGTCCACCAGCAGCGGAATCTTGCCGGTGGGCCAGAGGGCCAGGAACTCCGCGGGCGTCGCATCGCCGAGCTGGACCACCTCCGGCGTGAAAGCGATGCCCATCTCGTCGAGCGCCAGCAGCACCTTCCACGAGCACGAGGAGAGCGGGTGGTAGTGGAGGACCAGGGACATCGTGGCGCCTTTCGATGGTTTCTCGATTGGCTAAGTATGGGCGGCGCTTTCCGCCTTGTCCAACGCGCCAGGCACCTACTCCCGCTCCCAGGCCTCCAGTTGCGGCAGCAGCGCGTCCAGTCCGATCACTTCGTGCTGCGCATCCTCGCGCCGGAACACCACCGCCGACCAGCCCCGCATGCCCACCGGGCGTAGCGCCTGCCCGTCGCGGCGCAGCGGCTGGCCCGACAGGGCGCGCAGCACGACACGCTCGTAGCGCGAGCGGTCCACGCCCGCGGCCGCCGCTTGCGCGTCCCAGGCGCACAGGCGCCCCACGTGCTCGTAGGCCGCGGGCCGGTCGGGCAGGTCCAGCAGCGAGGCGCCGGGGCCGCGCACTGCCGCTGCCACCAGGCCGGCGGTGGCCGGGTCGGCCATGCGCCGGACGTCGCGCCAGAAGCGCTGCACGGTACGGCCGGCGATGGCGCGCAGGCTCAGCAGGCCGTGGTCGCGGGTGGGCCAGGCGCTGCGGTCGACGTCGCAGGTGAAGGGGTTGTCCGCATAGCAGTCGAAGCGCGCCAGCCAGCCCTTGCGCGAGGTGTGCGGCATGGGCCGGAAGTCCCCGATGATGGGCACGCCCTGCGCCGCCAGCTGCGACAGCGCATAGCTCGGCCAGGCCATCACCGCGCGCACGATGGCCACGATGACCGTGGCGGTGGCCATCGTCAGCGCCGGGTCGGGCGTGAAGTCGCAGGTGATCTCGATGCGATCTTCGCGCGGCCGCACGCCGACGCCGGTGGAGCGGCGGTTGGCGGCCAGCAGCATCACCGGCGCCGGCAGGATGTAGGCCAGCAGCAGCGCCAGCTGGCCGAGGGTGCGGCCGTTCTCGGGCTGGCCCGGCGGCAGCGCGAAGGATACGTTGTAGTGCGCGCTGAAGCCCACCAGCCGCGTCGCGTGGCTGGTGCGCGCATCCCACTGGTCGAGTTCGCGCCGCAGGAACTGCAGTCCCTCCCACAGCAGGCGCGTGGCCCGCGCGCCGCAGCCCGGCGCGATCTCCACCACCGGCGTCGCCACCTCGATGACACCGGTGTCGAAGTAGACCGCGCTGCCGATCGGCAGCTGGTAGGACTTGCCCTGGCGGTGCACCAGCGGACCGCGGATGAAGTCGCGCGGGCTGCCGAACACGTCCTCCGGCCGGGCCGGCGTGTCGTCCAGCATCAAGGCGCATTCGGCCTCCATGCCCATGGCCGGCAGGTGCAGGGCCGCGGGGGCAGCGGTGCGACGGCGCTTCTTCGCTTCGTCCATTCAGCCTTCTCCCTCCTGCGCGTTGGCGTCGCTGCGGGCTTCTTGGCCGTCGACCGGGTCGAACACCGTGTAGCCGAGGTCGATGTGCAGGTGGTCGTCGGCCTCGCCGTCGCCCGGCCCGCAGGGACGCACCCACACGCCCGGGATCGCGCGCCGCGCCAGCGCCGCGTAGCGCTCGATCTCCTCGCGGTTGTCGAGCCAGCTGTCGCCGATGCGGTAGATGTTGGCCGCCGTCCCCCAGCAGTGCCGCGAGGCATGGCGGCTGCGCGCATGCGCTGGCGAGCGGTAGCCGCCGTTGGCCGCCACGTGCACATAGGTCCCGGCCTCCAGGCGCAACAGCTCCAGCGCCGACGCCAGCAGCAGCAGCGCGCAAGGGACGTAGCGCGGGAAGTCGCGTGCCGCCTGCGCCTCGCGCACGTCGACCTCGATCAGTTCCGACAGCTTGAAGTGCGGCGTGAGGCGGGTCTCCTGCGCCTGCTCCCAGGAGTCGACGCGCAGGAAGGCGGCCGGCAGCACGCGCGCGCGGCCGGCGCGGTCGTGCAGGCTCGCGCCCGGGCGCAGCACCTCGCGC
>JAEZKX010000455.1 GCA_023436025.1 Pseudomonadota bacterium
CAGGACTTCATGCAGAAGGAAGGCCTCATCAAGCGCACGCTGCCGCCCGCATCGATGCTGCACCTGCGGCCGGGCTTCAGCGAGGCGGTCAACCGCTTCGACCATGCCGCGGTCATCGCCGCCGCCAAGGCCTGCAAGGGCCTGTGATCCGACTCCCCAGAAGACCTACGACCATGAAACAGACCTCCTCCCTCTCCTCTGCCTTCCGCGTGCTGCTGCGGGCCGGCCTCGCCGCCGCCTTCGTCCTCTGCCTGCACGGCCAGGCCGCCGCCCAGGCCAAGCCCCTCAAGCCGGTGAAGATCGCGCTGGGCACGCAGGTGGTGAACGTCACCTACCCCTGGCTCACGCTTCCCATCGCGCTGGGCTACTGGAAGGAAGAGGGCTACGACGTGCAGATCGTCACCGTCGGCGGCTCGCTGCAGGGTATCCAGCAGATGATGGCCGGCGGCGTCGAGTTCGCGCAGGTCAATTCCACTGGCCTGATCCAGGCCAACGCCGACCAGAACGTGCCGGTGCGCGCGCTGATGGGCACGGGCACCATCGACTGGGGCCTGGGCGTGACGGCCGACGGCCCCATCAAGACGGTGGCCGACCTGAAGGGCAAGAAGATCGGCATCTTCAGCCTGGGCACGGGCGGCATGCCGCTGCTCAAGGGCCACCTGCGCTCCAATGGCATCGACCCCGACAAGGACGTGCAGATCATCGCCACCGGCGCCGGTGCTCCCGCGCTGGAGGCGCTGCGCGCCGACCGCGTGCAGGCACTCATGTTCTGGGGCTCGGCGCTGGCCGGCTTCGAGAACGCGGGCCTGAAGATGCGCGTGCTGCACGACCCGGCGTGGCGCGCGCTGCCCGACTTCACCTTCGCGACGCTGCAAAAGACCATCGACGCCGATCCCGCGATGGTCGAGGCCATCTCGCGCGGCGCCGCCAAGGCCACGTTGTACGCCTGGACCAACCCGGATTGCGCGCGTCGCCTGCACTGGAAGGCCTTCCCCTCGACCAAGCCGACCGGCGCCGACGAGGCGACGCTCGCCAAGTGGGACCTGCGCCTGCTGGAAGCGCAGCTCGAGACCATGAAGGCGGCCCACCAGATGCACGGCGGCAAGCTGATCGGCGCGCTGGACCCGGCGCCGTACGCCCGCATGCAGGACTTCATGCTGAAGGAAGGCCTCATCAGGAAGACCGCGACCGTCGACACCCTGATGATCCGCAAGCCGGGCTTCACCGAGGCGATCAACCGATTCGACCAGCAGGCCGTCATCGACGCCGCCAAGAGCTGCAAGGGCCTGTGACCGCATGACGCCCGCGCAGTTCATCGCCGGCCTTCCCAAGGCCGAGCTCCACATGCACATCGAGGGCTCGATCGAGCCGCCGCTGTTCTTCCAGCTCGCCCAGCGCAATGGCGTGGCGATCCCCTGGAAGACCGAGGAGGAGCTGCGCGCCGCGTACAGCTTTCCCAACCTGCAGGGCTTCCTCGACCTCTACTACGACGGCTGCCGCGTGCTGCAGCAGGCGCGCGACTTCCACGAGGTCACGCGCGAATACCTGCAGCGCGCCCATGCGGACGGCGTGCTGCACGCCGAGATGTTCCTCGGCCCGCAAGGCCACACGGCACGCGGCGTGGCGCTGGCCACCCAGATGGAAGGCGTGCTCGGCGCCATGGAGCAGGCACGCCGAGAGGACGGCATCGGCTCCGGCCTGATCCTGGTGGCGCAACGCCACCGCAGCGAGGCCGAGGCGCTGCAGCTGCTGGAAGATGCGATGCCCTTCGCCGACCGCATCCTGGGCTTCGGCCTGGGCGGCGCCGAGGTCGGCAACCCGCCGCAGAAGTTCGCCGAGTTCTTCCGCCGTGCGCGCGAGCGCGGCTTCCGCGTGGTGGCCCATGCCGGCGAGGAGGGGCCCGCTGCCTACGTGCGCGACTCGGTCGCGCTGCTGCAGGTCGACCGTGTCGACCACGGCAACGCCTGCACCCAGGACCCGGAGCTGGTGCGCGAACTGGCCGAGCGCCAGCTGCCGCTGACCATGTGCCCGCTGTCCAACCTGAAGCTGCAGGTGGTGACCGACCTGGCGCAACACCCGCTCAAGCAGCTGCTGGAAGCGGGCGTGCGCGTGACCGTGAATTCCGACGACCCGTCCTACTTCGGCGGCTACGTCAACGACAACTACCTCGCCTGCGTCGACGCGCTGGGCCTCGGCCGCGACGAGCTGGTGCAGCTCGCGCGCAACAGCCTGCTGGCCGCCTTCCTGCCCGAAGACGCGCGCGCCGCCGCCCTGGCGCGGCTCGACGCCTACGTCGGTCGCGCGACCGTTTCGGAGACCGCATGAACATGCCCCTGACCGCCGAACAGGCCCGCCCCGCGGCCTTCCGCTTCCAGCACCTGCACAAGCGCTTCCGTTCCATGGACGGCGGCGACGTGGTGGCGCTGCACGACGTCAACTTCGAGGTGCGCCAGGGCGAGTTCGTCACCGTGGTCGGCCCCAGCGGCTGCGGCAAGAGCACGCTGCTGCGCATCCTGGCCGGCCTGGCGCGCGCCACCCAGGGCGAGGTGAGCCTGGGCGGCCGCGTGGTGAGCGGCCCCACCCGCGACGTCGGCGTGGTGTTCCAGGCGCCGGTGCTGCTGCCCTGGCGCACGGTGCTGCAGAACGTGCTGGTGCCGGCCGAAGTGCAGGGTCGCGACCTGAAGGTGGCGCGCGAGCGGGCGCTGCACTACCTGGACCTGGTGGGCCTGACGGCCTTCGCCACCAAGTACCCCAGCGAGCTCTCGGGTGGCATGCAGCAGCGGGTGGGCATCGCCCGCGCGCTGGTGAACGACCCGATGCTGCTGCTGATGGACGAGCCCTTCGGCGCGCTGGACGCGATGACGCGCGAGACCATGAACCTGGAGCTGCTCAAGCTCAAGGAGCGCACCGGCGCCACCATCATGCTGGTGACGCACAGCATCCCCGAGGCCGTGTTCCTGGGCGACCGCGTGGTCGTCATGTCGCCGCGGCCGGGCCGCGTGACCCAGGTGGTCGAGGTCGACCTGCCCGGGCCGCGCACGCTGGACCTGATCAACACCGAGCGCTTCGGGACCTACGTCTCGGGTATCCGCGCCAACCTGCAAGCTTCCGGAGGACTGGACTGATGGCATCCGCCAAAGTGATCGCCGCGCCCGCGGGTGCGATGGGCCGCGCGGCCACCGATGCGCCCGCCGGCGCGCAGGCTGCCGCCGCCGTACCGGCGCCCGCGGCCGAGCCGGCGCCCGCGCCGGCCGAACTGCTGCTGCCCGAAAGCGGCCTCACGCCAAGGCGCCGGCGGCTGCTGGTGGGCGGCTTCTTCGTCGCCATCATGCTGTTCTGGCATTTCGCGGTGACGCTGTTCGAGGTGTCGCCGCTGATCTTCCCGGGGCCGGTGGCCGTGGCGCAGTCGCTCTACGCGAGCATCGCCTCCGGCGAGATGCTGGGCCACCTGGGCGTGACGCTCTACGAGATCCTGGCCGGCTTCGCCGTCGGCGCCACGCTGGGCTTCGTCCTGGGCGCCATGATCGGCCAGAGTGCGCTGCTGGAGGCGGTGCTGTACCCGTATGTCGTGGCTTTCCAGACCATGCCCAAGGTGGCGGTGGCGCCGCTGTTCGTGCTGTGGTTCGGCTTCGGCACCACCTCCAAGGTGATCATCACCGCCACCATCGTGTTCTTCCCGGTGCTGGCCAACACCATCGTCGGGCTGCGCTCGGCGCCGCGCGACCAGATCGACCTGATGAAGGCCTTCACCGCCTCGTCCTGGCACATCTTCCGCATGGTGCGGCTGCCGCAGGCCCTGCCCTATGTGTTCGCCGGCCTGGACATCGGCATCGTGCTGGCCGTCATCGGCGCCATCGTCGGCGAGTTCGTCGGTGCGCAGGCGGGCCTGGGCTACATGATCCTGCAGCGCAACTTCTCGATGGACGCGGCCGGCATGTTCGCCATCCTCATCGTGCTGTCGCTGATCGGCATCGTGCTGCACGCCCTCATGCGCTTCATCGCCCGCCGCGTGATCTTCTGGGTCGACTCCTTCTCCGACCTCTCGCACGGCACCTGAGCCGCCCTTTCCGCCTTTCTCCGGAGACTCCATGTCCGATACCGAACAACTCCTGTCCGCACCGCGCCGCGCCTCGGCCACCGAGATGCCCGTCCTCGACCTGGGCGAATGGCTGGCCGGCGGTTCCATCGAGCCGCTGGTGCGCCAGTTCGACGCCGCCTGCACCAACACCGGCTTCTTCTACATCCGCAACCACGGCCTGCCGCGCGCCGTGCTGGACGCGGTGTTCGCCGCCACCCGCCGCTACCACGACCTGCCGATGGAGGAGCGCCTCAAGGACAAGATCGACGAGCGCTTCCGCCGCGGCTTCATGCCCATCGGCGTGACCAAGCATCCCGGCCACAAGGCCGACCTGAAGGAGAGCTACGAGCTCGGCCTGGACCTGCCGCTGACGGACCCGGCGGTGCAGGCCGGCCTGCCGCTGCACGGCCCCAACAAGTGGCCCGCCGACAAGCCGTGGCTCAAGGATGCGGCCGAGGCCTATTTCAACGAGACCATCGAGGTGGGCAAGCGGCTGCTGCGCATCTTCGCCGTGGCCGTGGGCCAGCCGCAGGAGTTCTTCCTGCAGTACATGAAGAAGCCCATGGTGCAGTCGCGCCTGTTCCACTATCCGCCGCAGGACGACCCCACCAACCTCGAACTGGGCGCGGCCGCCCACACCGACTACGGCATGCTGACCATCCTGGCGCAGGACCCGATCGGCGGGCTGGAGCTGCGCACGCGCGCCGGCGAATGGGTGGCGGCTCCCTACATCGAGGACACGCTGGTGGTGAACCTGGGGGACATGGTGAAGGTCTGGACCAACGGCCACTACTCGTCCAACCTGCACCGGGTGGCCAACCGCACCGGCCGCGAGCGCTATTCCATCCCCATGTTCTTCAACCTGGACTACCACACGCCCGTGGCCTGCCTGCCGGCGTTCCGGCAAGACGGCGTCGCGCCGCGCCATCCGCCCATCTATTCGGGCGACTACCTGGTCAAGCGCTTCAGCGAGGTGCAGGGCTACCGCACGCCGCAGCAGCTGGAGGCCGAAGCGGCCTGAGGTGAGCGGCCGCGCCAGCGGCTCACCGTTGCAAGACCGCGAGCTCGGCAAAGCGCACGCGGTTCTCGGGGACGTCGACTTCGGCGAACACGACCTTGCCGCCGCCGCGGACCGTGCATTCGGCGGTTCGCGTGACGGACAGGGGTTCGGGCGCCGCGCGGACGATGGCCAGCTGCCGTGACCGCGCATCCGGCCCTGCGATGGGCGCGTTCGCAAGGTCGGTGCGGGTGCAATCGTCGCCGTTCGTGCTGACGGCGGCATCGCGCTTGAGCACCAGCGCGTTCAGCTTTCCTGCCTGGTAGGCGAGCCCGGCGGGATCGATGCGGTCGCCGGGCACGAGGGCCGCGCCGGCCGGCATGTAGCCCACGTAGACCCAGCCCGTGGAGGGCAGTTGCCGCTCCAGGCCGGCAGCGCCAGCCACCACCGTGACCGCGCGGTCCTGCTGGTCCAGCGCCTTCTTCGCCGCGGTCAGGCTCTTGCGCATCTCCGCGGCCGTGTCGGCCGGAAGCTGCTCTGCCGCGATCTCCAGGCGGGTGAGCGCTTCGGCCACCTGGAGCGTGCCCGCATTCGCCTTGGGCACCTGGGTCACGACCAAGTCGAACAGCGGCGTCTTGATGGACGTGACCTGCATCCTGGTCAGCCGCTCGCGAATCCAGTCGGGTGCGGCCAGGGCGCCCACCATGAACAGCAGCGCTGCCCCGATGACCAGCAGCTTGCCGCATTCGCTCGCGATCCCGAGCATCTTCGAGACGCGCTCCAGGTGGTCGTTTCCAGGCATGGTGGTTCCCCTTTCCCGCAGTGGGCGGGAGCACTCTGCCGGCATTCCCTGGCGTGTGAATCCTTCCAATGAGCGAGGAATGGACGCGATGCGGTCGGGCGGCGGGTCCCTCTTCCGCCGCCCTTGGCACGCTGCTTGCATCTGATCTTGAATACAAGTTTGGATGCTCTCGCATGGTGCACCTTGCGCTCCCCGTGGACTCCCGGGCCGCCGATGCCGAGGTCGGCACGCCGGCGGCCGCGTGGCTGGCCCGGCCGGACCGCCCGATCGCGACGGCGGACACCGGGGCCTTGGCCGGCCTGCGCTTCGCGGCCAAGGACAACATCGACGTGGCCGGCCTGCCCACCACGGCCGCCTGTCCCGGCTTCTCTTACAGCCCGGCGCGCCATGCCGCCGTGGTGCAGCGCCTGCTCGATGCCGGTGCGCAGCTGGCCGGCAAGACCAACCTCGACCAGTTCGCCTGCGGCCTCAACGGCACCCGCTCGCCCTACGGCGCCGTGCCCAATGCCTTCGATCCCCGTTACGTCAGCGGCGGCTCCAGCTCCGGGTCGGCCTATGTGGTGGCCACCGGCCAGGTCGACTTCGCCCTGGGCACGGACACGGCCGGCTCCGGCCGCGTGCCGGCGGGCCTCAACAACATCGTCGGATTCAAGCCGACCAAGGGGCTGGTCAGCACCCATGGGGTGGTGCCGGCGGCGCAGAGCGTGGACTGCGTCTCCATCTTCGCGCCCACCGTGGGGCTGGCGGCGCGCGTGCTGGCCCGGGCCATGGCGCACGATCCCCGCGACCCGTATGCGCGCCGGCTGAAGCTGGCCGACCGGCCTTTCCCCGCCGCCTTCCGCTTCGGCGTACCCGACCGGCTGGAGTTCTTCGGCGACGCGCTGGCCCGAGCCGGCTTCGCACAGGCCGTCGCGCGCATGCGCGCGCTGGGCGGCACGGCCGTCACCATCGACTACCGGCCGCTTGCCGAGGCCGCCGCCATGCTGTACGACAGCGCCCTGGTCGCCGAGCGCTACGCTGCCGTGCGCCGCTTCTTCGACGGCCGCCAGCACGAGGTGATGGAGCCGGTGCGCAGCATCATCGCCAGCGGCTGCGGCTACAGCGCCGCCGAGCTGTGCGAGGCGCAGGCCAGGCTGCGCGCCCTGGGCCAGGCGGCCGACGCCATGTGGGACCGCATCGAGGTGCTGCTGCTGCCCACTGCACCCACCCACTACACCATCGCCCAGCTGCGCGCGGATCCCGTTGTCCTCAACCGCAACCTGGGCGCCTACACCAACTTCGTCAACCTGCTGGATTACGCCGCACTGTCGGTGCCCAGCAGCCTGCGACCCGACGGCCTGCCCTTCGGCATCACGCTGGTCGGTCCCTGCGCCAGCGACTGGCAGCTGGCCGAACTGGGCCAGCGCTACCACCACGCCACCGGCCTCGCGCGCGGCGCCACCGGCGAAGCGCTGGGCGCGCCGGAGCCCATCGCCGCACTGGCCGCGCCGGACACCATCCGTGTCGCCGTGGTCGGCGCCCATCTTTCGGGCATGCCGCTGAACGGCCAGCTGCGCGAACGCGGCGCCGTGCTGGCCGGCACCACGCAGACGGCGCCGCACTACCGCTTCTTCGCCCTGCCGGGCACCAGCCCGCCCAAGCCCGGCCTGCTGCGCGTGGCCGACGGCGCCGGCGCGCGCATCGCCCTGGAGCTGTGGGACATGCCGCTCGCGCACTACGGCTCCTTCGTCGCCCTGGTGCCGGCGCCGTTGTCCATCGGCACGCTGGAGACGGCCGACGGCGCGCGCGTGCAGGGCTTCCTGTGCGAAGCCCAGGCCACCGTCGGGGCCCGCGACATCACGCATTTCGGCGGCTGGCGCGCCTACATGGCGTCGCTGCAGGCGGCCTGATCCCGCATCTTCACCCAGGAGCTCCCTCCCATGTCGAACCGGTCCCCTGCTTCCCTCCTCCCGCGGCGCCGCCTGCTGCAAGGTGGTGCCGCCGCCGGCGTGCTCGGCCTGGC
>JAEZKX010000014.1 GCA_023436025.1 Pseudomonadota bacterium
TGCCGGTGGAGTTCGTGCTCGCCGCCCGGCCGGGCACCACGCTCGCCGACGTACGCGGCGTGGCCGCCCATCCGCAGGCCTCCACCCAGTGCCGGGGCTGGCTGCGTGACCATCTGCCGGACGCCGTCGTGGTCGACGTGCTCTCCAACGGCGCGGCCGCCGCCGGTGCCGGTGCCGGCGCCATCGGAGCCGCCGCTGCCGGATCGGCACAGGTACCACCCGGCCGCCAGCGGCAGCAGGCCGAAGGGGACGAGCCAGGCGATGTCCCAGTACAGCGGATTCGGCACGTCCATCCGCACGCGGTGCAGCCCCAGGATCCAGTGGAACAGCAGCGCGTCCGCCACATGCCATGCACCGACGCCCAGCAAGGCCCCGCCCCACAGCCGGGCGCCGGCGCCCGGCGCCGCCAGGCCGGCGCGACCGCGCCACAGCCGCACCAGCGCCACCAGCGCGATGACGTACATCAGCACATGGAAGAGGCCGTCCGCCAGCAGTTGCACGCGCAGGTCGCGCGCAGCATCGACACTGGACAGCAGGTGGTGCCACTGCAGCACCTGGTGCAGCAATATGCCGTCGAAGAAGCCGCCGAGCGCGACGCCCAGCAGGATGCCCGTCCATTGCAGCGAAGAAGCCGTCGTGTTTGCCATGGGACGAGCTTAGGGCGCCGGCTCCGGTCCGTGCGCCGCGGCTCGGCGATTCGCGAACGCGTCCTACGTCGGGCTGGTGCCGGCGTGAACGGGTGGATACTGCGAAATCACGCATCCCGGTTCCTCGCCCACTCCGCGCCATGGGTCCGCTCGCCAGGCTGAAGCTGTTGCTCGTGTGGTCGGATCCCGGCCAGGTCGCACTGGGCACGAGCGTGCGCGTGGTCGTGACCATGGCCGTGGTGTGCGCCGCGCTCTGGGCCGCGAACCACTGGGTTCCCATGCACCGGGCGGCCTTCGTGCTGGGCCTGATCACCGCCATGCAGGGGGCGGTCCAGATCCGGGACAAGACGGCCGGGGAGCGCGCCGTCACGCGCGTCTGTGCCGCGCTCGCAGGCTTCGCCGCCATCACCGGTATCGCCCTGGCGGGGAAGTCCCTGGTGCGGATCGACGCCTTGCTGCTGATGGTCGTCTTCCTGGCCACCTACGGGCGGAAGTACGGCCCGCGCGTGCAGGCGGCCGGCATGTTCGCCTTCATGTGCGGCGTGGTCGGGTCCTTCGTCGATCCGACCACCTCCGACCTGCCCCAGATCGCGGCCGTGCTGGCGGGTTCGGGCGTGGCCGCGCACCTGGTGCAGGACCACGTGATGCGCCACACGCCCGCGCGCGACTTCCGGCGGGTCGTTGCGGCCACCACCGCCCTGTCCGCACAGCTGCGGCGAACGATGGACCAAGCCCGCGGAGCCGGGCAGCCGATCCCCTGGAACGATGTGCTGGCGGTCGCGCGGCGGCTGCGCAGCGACATCCGCATGTGCCAGAACTACCTGCCGCTGGACATCGAGGGCCCCGGTGGCGCAGTCGCCCTTTCCGTGACGCAGCCGCTGCTGGACCTGCAACTGGCCGTCGAGGCAGTGCTCGACACCGCGTCGCCGTCCGCGCCGCATCGAGGCGGGACCGGCGGCGAGCGCATCGAACGCTTGCTGCACGCCGTCGCCCAGGCCGAAGGCCGGCTGGATGCGGCGGTCGCCGCGTTGCCGGCCGCCTTTCCCGAGAGCACGGCGCCGCCTCCTGCCGGTGCCGGCGTCCAGCCCGCGACCGCGCGCGGCAGGTGGCGCGCGGATCCGCAGCTGCGCATGGCGATCCAGGTCACGCTGGCATGCCTCATCGCCATGGTCGGCGGGCGCCTGATCTCGTCGGAGCGCTGGTTCTGGGCGGTGCTGACGGCCTACCTGATCTTCATGAACACCCAGACTGGCGGCGACGTCGCGGTGCGCGGCATGAACCGCGCGCTCGGCACGCTCGCGGGCATCGTGCTCGGCATCATGCTGGCCTCCTCCATCGGCAGCGACGTCTACCTCACCCTGCCGCTGACCGCGCTCTGCGTCTTCGGCGCCTTCTACCTGGCGCAGATCACGTACGCCGGGATGAATGTCTGCCTCAACGTGGCCATCGCGCTGATCTACGGCCTGGTGGGCATCTTCACGCCCGCGCTTCTCCTCCTGCGCCTCGAAGAAACCGTCATCGGCGCGGCAGCCGGCATCTTCTGCGCACTCGTGGTGCTGCCGCTGGGCACCTGGCACCGTGCCGACCGCGCGCTGGACGGGCTGGTCCGCGCGCTCGAAACGCTGGTCGCCACCATCGCCGCGGGAAATGGCCACGCGTCGGACAAGCAGTCGCTCACGGCCGCCGCCGGCGCGGTGGATGCGGCATTCGCCCGCGTCGTCAGTGCATACGCCCCGCTGCGCAGCGGCTGGACCGTGCGCATCGGCGAGGCCAACGCCAACCGCGGCTTGCGGCGCGCCTACCTGCTCGCGCACGCGGCGCACCTGCTGGAGCGCAGGTTCCGCGAGCGCGCACCCTCGAAGGCCGAGCAGCAGGAACTGCAGACGATCCAGGCCCGCCTGGAGGCCATCCGGCAGGGCGGCGGCACCCCGGCCTCGCCGGACGCCAACGCCAACGCCAACGCCAACGCCAACGCCAAC
>JAEZKX010000062.1 GCA_023436025.1 Pseudomonadota bacterium
GCTGCTCGGCTGCTCGGCTGCTCGGCTGCTCGGCTGCTCGGCTGCTCGGCTGTCCGGCTGTCCGGCTGTCCGGCTTCGCTAGCCTCAGCCCTTGAGCAGGAGCCTGACGTCGTCGGCGATGGCCTGCGGTCCGCTGCCATAGCGGGTGTAGAGGCGCAGCCGGCCCTGGGGGTCGTAGACGAAGCTGGCGGCGGTGTGGTCCATCGTGTAGTTGCCGGGGGTCTTGCCCTCGACCTTCTTGTAGTAGACCTTGAAGTCCTTGGCCAGCGCGGGCAGTTGCTGCGGCGTCGGGCGCAGCGCCACGAACCCCGGATCGAAGTTGGCGGTGTACGCCTTCAGGATCTCCGGCGTGTCGCGCTCGGGGTCGACCGTGATGAAGACCGCCTGCAGCTTGTCGCCGTCGGCCCCCAGCAGCTTCTTGGCCTGCGCGATCTCGCCCAGCGTGGTGGGGCAGACATCGGGGCACTGGGTGAAGCCGAAGAAGACCACCACCGCCTGGCCGCGGAAATCGGCCAGCGTGCGCTCGCGGCCGTCGGCATCCGTCAGGCGGAAGTCCTTCGCATAGTCCGCGCCCGTGATGTCGATGGCCTTGAACTGGGGCTTGTTCTCCATGCAGCCGGCGGCGGCCAGGGCCAGGGTGAGCAGGGCGGTGCGTCGCAACATGGTCAGAATGGCAGGTAGGGGCGAAGGTAGTGGTCCAGCAGCAGCGCCGCGAACAGCACGCTCAGGTGGATCAGGGAAAAGCGGAAGGTCTTGCGGGCGAGCGCATCGGAGTACGCCCGCCACAGCCGGAAGCCGTACCAGGTGAAGCCGGCGCTCAGCACCACCGCCACGGCCAGGTACAACCAGGAGCTCATGCCGTAGGCGAAGGGCATCAGGCAGGCGGCGAACAGCACCAGGGTGTACAGCAGGATCTGCAGGCGCGTGAACTCGTTGCCGTGCGTCACCGGCAGCATCGGCAGGCCCGACTTGCGGTAGTCGTCCACGCGGTACAGCGCCAGCGCCCAGAAGTGCGGCGGCGTCCACAGGAAGATGATCAGGAACAGGATCAGCGCCTGCGGCCCGACGTCGCCCGTCATCGCGGCCCAGCCCAGGACCGGCGGCATGGCGCCGGAGGCGCCGCCGATCACGATGTTCTGCGGCGTCAGGGGCTTGAGCACCACGGTGTAGATCACCGCATAGCCCACGAAGGTGGCGAGCGTGAGCCACATGGTCAAGGGATTGATCCAGCGGTACAGCAGCCAGCAGCCGAGCGCGCACAGCACGGTGGCGAAGGCCAGTGTCTGGCCGTCGCTCAGCTCGCCCTTGGCCGTGGGCCGCCAGGCGGTGCGCCGCATCTTGGCGTCGATGCCCTTCTCCACCAGGCAGTTGAAGGCGGCGGCGGCGCCGGCCACCAGCCAGATGCCCAGGCAGGCGACCAGGGCCGTGCGCACGTCGGGCCAGCTCGGCAAGCCGGGCACGGCCAGCACCATGCCGATGAGGGCGCAGAACACGATCAGCTGCACCACCCGCGGCTTGGTCAGCTGGTAGAACTGGCGGATGCGGCTGCTCATCGCGCACCTCCGCGGGCCTCGGCGACCTGCCCGCCAGCGTGCGCCTGCAGCCGCGCGTCGGGGGCGCTGGCGCTCACGCGCAGCGCCCAGGTCAGCACCACCACCAGCGCCGCCGCGCCGCCGGTGTGGGCCACCGCCGCCAGCAGCGGCCAGTCCAGCACCACGTTCGACAGGCCGGTGGCGAACTGCCACAGGGCCAGCGCGGCGACCCAGCACGCGTACCGGCGCATCGGGCCGTTCCACAGCTTCCAGGCCAGCACGCCCAGCACCACGAACACCAGGTAGGCCATCAGGCGATGCATGTAGTGGATGGCGGTCAGCGCGGCGAAGGTCACGTGCTCGCCGGCGCCGGTCTTGCCCAGCTCGCGCCAGAACTCGAAGCCGTGGAAGTCCATGGCCGGCCACCAGCTGCCCTGGCACTTGGGGAACTCGGTGCAGGCCAGGACCGCGTAGTTGGTGCTGACCCAGCCGCCCAGCGCGACCTGCACCCACAGCAGCGCGAAGGCCGCCAGCAGCCAGGCGCGCGCCGCGGCGGGAATGCGCAGCGGCGCCTGCTGCCGGTAGGCCACCACCTGCATGGTCAGCAGGGCCAGGCCGAGCAGGCCGCCCAGCAGGTGCAGCGTGACGATGGCGGGGAACAGCTTCATGGTCACGGTCAGCGCGCCGAAGGCGCCCTGCACGCAGACCCAGACGAAGGTGAGCGCCGGCCACAGCGGGCTCACGGGCAGTCCGCGCTTGCGCTGCAGCCAGGTGGCGACGGCCAGCGTGGTGATCAGCACGCCGACGCCGGTGGCCAGGTAGCGGTGGATCATCTCCACCCAGGCCTTGCCATGCGTCACCGGGCCATCCGGCAGCCGGGCTTCCTCGCTGCGGATCTCGTGGATGGCGCCCAGCGGGCTGGCGTTGCCATAGCAGCCGGGCCAGTCGGGACAGCCCAGGCCGGAATCGGTCAGGCGCGTGAAGGCGCCGAACAGCACCAGGTCGAAGGTGAGGAACAGCGTCAGCAGGGTGAGCGCGGCGAGCTTCTGCGCGGGCGTCCCCTTGCGATTGCGCAGCCACACCCAGGCGAGCGGGCCGAGCGCGATGGCGATGCCCAGCAGCGCGAGGCGCAGCGCGGGGCTGAGATCGTAGAGCGACTGGGCGTCCATGCGATCAGGGCCGACCGGCCTTGTCCCAGCCGGCGGAGCCGCGCATCAGGCGCTCCAGGTCGCGCCGCACCTTGGACGCGGTCGAGGCATCCTGCCCCGCCGGGAAGCGCATCATCCAGTGGCCCAGCGGGTCCACCACGTAGAGGTGCTCGCGCAGCGCGTGCCCGGGCGCCGGCGCCAGCCATTGCGCCAGTTGCGTGCCGTCGACGCGCAGCACCGTGGCCTGGTGCAAGGCGGGCTGCAGGGCGTCGCGCACGGGTGCCTGGTCGTCCACCAGCCAGACCCAGTCGAGCCGGTCCTTGTCCCGGCCCAGGCTCTCGCGCAGCTGGCGCTGCAGGTACAGGTGCTGCTCGCAGGCTGCATCGCAGGCGCCGCTGGCCACGCTCACCAGCAACCACTGGCCGGCCAGGGGCGGCAGGCTGGCGGGCTTGCCGTCCAGCGTGGTCGCGGGGATGGCCGGCAGCGGGCGCTGGGGCTCGATCAGTTCCCCATAGTTGCGCCGGCCTTCGGGCCGCACCACGTAGTAGGTGAAGTAGGACGCGACCACGGGCGCCGCGCACACCAGCATCACCGCCAGCATCTTCCAGCGGCCGCGGCGGGTGCGCTGCGAATCGGCCAGCGCCGCTTCCTGCGGCGCCGGCAGCGAGTGCACGGTCAGGCCGAGCGGCTGGTCATGGGGCCCGGGCGCGGCGGCGGGGGAGGACGATTTGGAACCAGACATAGAGGAAGGCGATGGTCGCGGCCAGCGCCCACCACTGGAAGGCATAGCCGTAGTTCTTGGCGGCACCGCTCGCGGGCTGCGGCCACTCGCGCAGCAGGCCCTCGGAGGCGGCGCCGGCCTGCTGCACCGACAGCGGCAGCAGGGGCAGGCCGGTTTCGGCCCGGAAGGCGTCCAGGTCGAGATTCTGCCGGATGGCGCCCTTCTCTTCCGGAGCGAACGCATAGAGCTTGCTCGGCGCCGGGACAAGCAGGCCGCGCACGGTGACGCTGCCCGCCGGCGCCGGCAGCTCCGGCAGGCGATCGCGCTGCTGGAAGTCACGCTGCACCCAGCCGCGCTGCACCAGCACCGCGGCCTCGCCGCCCTCCAGCCGCAGCGGCGTGACCACATAGAAGCCAGGCTTGCCGTTCATCTGCCGGTTGTCGAGGAAGACCGTGTGCTGCGGCAGCCATTGGCCGCGCAACTCCACGGCGCGGTGCAGCCAGCGCTGCGCATCCTCGGGCGCGGCCATGACCTCGGCGTTGCCTATGGGCGCCAGCCGCTGGCGCTGCTCGATGGCGTCGTGCAGCGCGATCTTCTGTTGCGCACGGTCCCATTGCCAGGCGCCCAGCGCCAGCGTGAGGGCCATGCCCGCGAGCGCGGCCAAGGCGGCCAGCCACCGTTTCAGCGGCATGGTGGAGGTCCGCGGCGGATAATCGGGCGCATGAACTACCTCGTGCTCGCGGCTTTCATCGCCATCGTGGCCAGCCTCGGCTCGGCGCTGTATTTCATGATGAACGACGGCAAGGACGGCAAACCCAAGACCAGCAACATGGCCCGCGCGCTGGCTTTCCGTGTCGGCTTCTCCATCCTGCTGTTCCTGTGCATCCTGCTCGCCTGGAAGTTGGGGTACATCAGCCCGACGGGAGTTCCGCTGCGCTGAGAAAGAAGGGGCTAGGGACCAGGGGCCAGGGAAAGATCCCTGAACCCCTAGGCCCTAGCCCCTACCACTAGCCCCTGGGGGCTTACCGCATCCAGTACACCAGCACGTACAGGAACAGCCACACCACGTCGACGAAGTGCCAGTACCAGGCGGCGCCTTCGAAGCCGAAGTGGCGCTCCGCGGTGAAGTGGCCCTTCATGAGGCGCAGCGTGATGAACAGCAGCATCAGCATGCCGATCAGCACGTGGAAGCCGTGGAAGCCGGTCAGCATGAAGAAGGTGGAACCGTAGGCGCCCGAGCTGAGCTTCAGGTTCAGGTCGGTATACGCGTGGTAGTACTCGTAGCCCTGCACGAACAGGAACACCAGGCCCAGGATCACGGTCGCCCACATCCAGAAGATGGTGGGGCCGCGCTTGCCCTCGCGCAGCAGGTGGTGGGCGATGGTCAGCGTGACGCCCGAGGTGAGCAGCAGCGCGGTGTTGATCGTGGGCAGCCAGAACGGACCCATGGTCTGGAAGGGCTCGACGATGCCCGCGGGCGAGCCGGTGGCGCCGGGCGCCGCGCTCGGCCACAGGGCCTTGAAATCAGGCCACAGCAGCGCGTTGTCGATGCCGCCCAGGGCCGGCACCGAGTGGGCCCGCATCCACCACAGGGCGGTGAAGAAGGCGCCGAAGAACATCACCTCCGAGAAGATGAACCAGCTCATGCTCCAGCGGTAGGAGAGGTCGATCTTGCGGCTGTACTGGCCGCTCTCGGATTCGCGCACGGCGTCTCCGAACCACTGGAACAGCACCCAGAACAACCACAGCAGGCCGGCGAACAGGGACCATTTGCCCCACTCGACGCCGTTGATCCACTGCCCGGCCCCCAGCATGACGAAGAACAGCCCGAGTGCCGCGAACGCCGGGTGGCGCGAGGGCTGGGGCACGTAGTAATGGGGCGTGGTCCCCGGTGCGCTAGAGCTCATCTTGACTCCTGATCCTCAATCTCTTCTCGTTCAATCCTGTTCAGACCACCCAGTTGACCACCGCGATCAGGCCCCCGATGAACACCAGCACCAGCGCCAGCGCGACACCGATGATGGCGAAGGGGCTGAGCTTGCCGAGGTCTTCCTCGTAGCCGCTGCGCTTGCGTACGCCGAAGAACGCCCACAGCACCGCCTTGACCGTGTGCAGCAGCCTCACCCGCCGGCCTCCAGCACCGGCACCGGCACCGGCGCCTGCGCGGTCGGCGCGGCCGGCGTGCGGGCCCCGACCTCGAAGAAGGTGTAGGACAGCGTGATGGTCGTCACGTCCTTGGGCAGGCGGGGATCGATGACGAAGGCCACGGGCCATTCCTTCTTCTCGCCCGGCTCCAGGGTGTACTGGTTGAAGCAGAAGCACTCCAGCTTGTTGAAGTGCGCCGTGGCATTGCGCGGCGCGTAGCTGGGGATGGCCTGGGCGGCCATCCGGCGGTCCTGCACGTTCTGGAATTCGTACATCACCGTGGCCAGCTGGCCCGGATGCACCTGGATCGAAGCCTTCTCCGGCTTGAAGTGCCAGGGCCCGCGCGCGTTGGCGTCGAACTCCACGGTGATGGTGCGGCTTTCGTCGACCTGCGTGTTGGCCGCCGCGCGCGAACCGCCCGGCACCTGCTGCTCGCCGACCGCCAGGATGTTGATGCCGAGCGCCTCGCAGATGTGCTGGTACACGGGCACCAGCACATAGCCGAACGCGAACATGCCGCCGGCCACGATGGCCAGCTTGCCGAGCATCTTCGCGTTCTCGCGGCTGCGTCGCACGGCCTCAGCCTCCCAGCAGCGACATCTTGGCGACGAAGCCGAGGAAGAAGACGACGGCGATCGAGGCCAGGATCAGTCCCAGCCGGCGGTTCGCCTTCTTGCGGTCGTCCACTTGCGTCATGGGCTTGCCGGCTCCCTGGTCAGTGCGCGCCGTGCACGCCCGGCGTGGCGCCGTGCGAGCCCGGGGTGGCGTTCGGATGCTCCGGCATCACGCGGGCATCCAGCACGCGGGTTGCGGTCGGGTCCAGGCGCGGGGGCACTTCGAAGGTGTGGAAGGGCGCCGGCGACGGCACTTCCCATTCCAGGCCCTCGGCGCCCTTGCCGTCGGGGTCGTTCCAGGGGCGCTGCGGGGCGGGCTCGCCCTTGCCGCGCATCATCGGCACCACGATGAACACGAAGAAGTACAGCTGCGCGATGCCGAAGGCGAAGGCGCCCACCGAGGCGATCGCGTTGAAGTCGGCGAACTGCATCGGGTAGTCGGCATAGCGGCGGGGCATGCCGGCCAGGCCCAGGAAGTGCATCGGGAAGAAGGTGATGTTGAAGGAGATCAGCGACCACCAGAAGTGGATGCGGCCGCGCGTCTCGTTGTACATCACGCCCGTCCACTTGGGCGACCAGTAGTAGAAGCCGGCGAACAGCGCGTACAGCGAGCCGGCCACCAGCACGTAGTGGAAGTGCGCCACCACGTAGTAGGTGTCCTGCAGCAGCAGGTCGATCGGCGCCATGGCCAGGATCAGGCCGGTGAAGCCGCCCATCGTGAACACGAAGATGAAGCCCACCGAGAACAGCATGGGCGTCTCGAAGGTCATCGAGCCCTGCCACATGGTCGCGATCCAGTTGAAGATCTTCACGGCCGTGGGCACCGCGATCAGCATGGTCGCGTACATGAAGAACAGCTGGCCCGTCACCGGCATGCCGGTTGTGAACATGTGGTGCGCCCAGACGATGAACGACAGGATCGCGATCGAGCTGGTCGCGTAGACCATCGAGGCGTAGCCGAACAGGCGCTTGCGCGAGAAGGCGGGCACGACCTGGCTGACGATGCCGAAGGCCGGCAGGATCATGATGTAGACCTCGGGGTGGCCGAAGAACCAGAAGATGTGCTGGTACATCACCGGGTCGCCGCCGCCCGCGGGGTTGAAGAAGGTCGTGCCGAAGTGACGGTCCGTCAGCGTCATCGTGATGGCGCCGGCCAGCACGGGCATCACCGCGATCAGCAGGTAGGCCGTGATCAGCCAGGTCCAGCAGAACATCGGCATCTTCATCAGCGTCATGCCCGGGGCGCGCATGTTGAGGATGGTCACGATGATGTTGATCGAGCCCATGATCGAGGACGCGCCCATGATGTGCATCGCGAAGATGCCGGCGTCCATCGAGGGGCCCATCTGCAGCGTCAGCGGGGCGTACAGCGTCCAGCCGGCCGCGGGGGCGCCGCCGGGCATGAAGAACGAACCCACCAGCAGCAGGCCCGCGGGGATCAGGAGCCAGAAGCTGAAGTTGTTCATGCGCGCGAACGCCATGTCCGACGCGCCGATCTGCAGCGGGATCATCCAGTTCGCGAAGCCCACGAACGCCGGCATGATGGCGCCGAACACCATGATCAGGCCGTGCATGGTGGTGAGCTGGTTGAACAGCTCGGGGTTTACCAGCTGCAGGCCGGGCTGGAACAGTTCCGCGCGGATGCCCAGGGCGAGCACGCCGCCGAACATCAGCATGAAGAACGAGAACAGCAGGTACAGCGTCCCGATGTCCTTGTGGTTGGTCGCATAGACCCACCGGCGCCAGCCGGTGGGCGCGTGGTGGTGGTCGTCATGGCCGTGACCAAGATCGTGACCGTGGCCGTGCGGGTCGAGAACTGCGCTCATGTTGGGTTTCCTCTATTCCTCTGCCCGGGTCACTTGCCGCGCTGCGCCACCACTTCGGAGGGCTGGACGATCTGGCCGGTCTTGTTGGTCCACGCGTTCTTCGAGTAGCTGACGACGGCGGCGATGTCGGTGTCGCTCAGCTGCTTCCATGCCGGCATGGCGGCGCGGCCGTTGAGCACCACGTGGATGGCCTTGGTCTTGTCGGCGTCCTGGACGAGCGGCGAGCCGTCCAGCGGCAGGATGGGACCGGCGCCCTTGCCGTTGGCCTGGTGGCAGGCCGCGCAGTTGGCGGCATAGACCTTCTCGCCGCGGGCGACGATGTCGGTGAGCGTCCAGACCTTGGCCGGGTCGTCCGCCTTGGCGGCCAGCTTCTTCTTCTCGTCGTCCACCCACTTGGTGTAGTCCTCGGCCGAGACCACCTTCACGTGGATGGGCATGTAGGCGTGCTCCTTGCCGCACAGCTCGTAGCACTGGCCGTAGAAGTCGCCGACCTTCTCGCTGCGGAACCAGGTGTCGCGCACGAAGCCGGGGATGGCGTCCTGCTTGACGCCGAAGGCCGGCACGCCCCAGGAGTGGATGACGTCGTTGGCCGTGGTGATGATGCGGACCTTCTTGTTGACCGGCACCACCATCGGGTTGTCGACCTTCAGGAGGTAGTCGTTGGGCATGTCGGCGACGCGGGCGCCGTCATTGGAGATTTCGCGGTGCGTGCTGTCCAGCGTGGACAGGAAGCTGACACCCTGGCCTTCGCCGGCGAGGTAGTCGTAGCCCCACTTCCACTGGTAGCCGGTCGCCTTGATGGTGATGTCGGCGTTGCTGGTGTCCTTGGCGGCGACCAGCACCTTGGTGGCCGGCAGCGCCATGCCGATGACGATCAGGAAGGGGATGATGGTCCAGATGACTTCCACGGTCACCGACTCGTGGAAGTTGGCCGGCTTGTGGCCGACCGACTTGCGGTGCTTCCAGATGGAATAGAACATCACGGAGAACACCAGCACGAAGATCACCACGCAGGTGATCAGCATGAACCAGTGCAGCCACGACTGTTCGGCGGCGATGCGCGTGGCGGCCGCGTGCAGGTTGAGCTGGCGCACCGCGGGGCCGCCGGGCAGGTCCTGCACCTGGGCGTGCGCCGCACCGGTCAAGGCAGCCGCACCCACGAGCAGCGCTGCGATCTTCGAATTGCTCTTCATCGTTTTCAGCCTCAAACCTTCCTTAAACCGTCGTTGCCCCGCTACGCTTCGCGCAGCGCCCGGCGGATCTCCCTTGCCAGCGCCGGCCGCAGCTCCGGTCGCAGGTAGCGCCCCACGATCACGCGCCGACCCTGGCCCGAAAGCTCGATCAGCGAACGATCGTCCGCGCCGGGCTCTACGCGGACCCAGTCGCGGTTGAATTCAGCGCGCTCCAGCCGGCCGGCGTTCTCCAGCTCCACCACCAGCCGCCGCCCCTGCAGGGAGATGTGCTCGCGGTCGGCCGCGTGGCGTGCGTACGCCATGAACGCGATGCCGACGGCGGCCAGCTCCAGCCACGCGAAGGGCAGGATCAGGACCGCTCCCTGGAACCAGAAGAAGGTGCCGATCCCCAGCGACACGACGCACAGCGAGGCGTAAAGCCAGCCCAGCTGGGCCGGCGTCACCGAGCAGTTGCGCCTCAGGAACCAGTGGATGGCCTGGCCCTGGACAGTGGCGAAACGGTAAACGAGGTTCGACACGGGCGACGCACGCAAAATCAACCGCGCATTGTAGCTGCAGCAGGTGAGCCAATTCCGCCCAGCGCGGCCGGACGCCGCGGGGGATTGGCCTTTCATCCCCGGGACCGGGGGTCGGCGCGCAGCATGGCCCGCATGTCGTCCAGCGCGACGGCGCTTTGCGCGCCCATCCGCGCCCGCGGCACCGGCTTGAGCGCGTGGCCGTAGATGATCTCGAAGGTGAGTGCCAGCTGCCCGTCCGCGCCGCGCAGGCGGCGGTCGAGCTCGGTTTCGAGGCGGGCTCGCCAGCCGCGGCCGCGCAGGCCGGGGAAGCGCGCGGGATGCAGGTTGGCGCCGAGCTCGCGCAGCTCCTGCAGCAGGCGCTGCGGCGTGGCGAAGGACAGGGTGATGCGCTCCATGTCCATCACCGGCTCGGCAAATCCGCCATGGACCAGCATGTCGCCCCAGTCGTGCATGTCGGTGAATTCCGGGCCGGGCGGCGGCCAGCCGAGCCCGGCATAGAGCGCCCGCAGCTCCCGCAGGGTGTCGGGGCCGAGGCAGGAGAACATGAGGAAGCCGTCGACGGCCAGCGCACGGTGCCACTGCGCCATCAAGGCCTGCGGCTCGGCGCTGGTGTGCAGCAGCATGTTGGCCCAGACCATCTGCACGCCACCGGCTGGGGGCGGCGCGAACTCCACCGCCGCGCCCCGGCCCAGCCGGCGCCACCACGGCCTGGCCAGGGCGGCGCGGGCGGCGGCGGCCCGGGCAGGGTCGGCTTCCACCACATAGGACTTCGCATCGGGATAGCGCCGGGCGACGGCCGCGTGGCCTTCCATTCCGCCGCGCACCGCCTCCCAGTCGGCCCAGGCAGCGGGCGCCAGCCGGATCCACTGCAGGCGCTCCTCCATGCGGCGCGCCACTTCCTCGTGCAGCCAGGGGCTGGCCGGCGGCGCGGCGCGCTGCCAGCGCGCGGCAGCAGCCGGCGCGATGCTTGGGGGATGTTCCACCGCCATGAGGGGGCCGAGTATATTGACCGCATGCGCACTGCGTGGCTGCGGCACCTGGCCGCGGCGGCTCCCGGCCGCTGCGCGGTGTGTGGCGCCTGGCCCGCCCAGGCCCTGTGCGCGGCCTGCATCGCCCGCTTCGCCCGACCGCAGCCGCGCTGCCTGCGCTGCGCCCTGCCCGTCCCGGACGGCGTGGAAACCTGCGGCGCCTGCCTGCGCGTGGCCCCGCCGCTCGACGCCTGCTTCGCGGCCGTGGCCTATGCCTACCCCTGGTCCGGCCTGGTCGGCCGCTTCAAGTTCCAGGGCGAAGCGGGCTGGGCCGGCAGCCTGGCGGGGCTGATGCGCGGCATTCCCGGTCTGCCGCACGAGCTGGCGCAGGCCGACCTGGTGTTGCCGGTGCCGCTGGCCGCGCCGCGGCTGGCCCGGCGCGGCTTCAACCAGGCGCTGCAGCTGGCGCGGGCCCTGGCTCCGCAG
>JAEZKX010000070.1 GCA_023436025.1 Pseudomonadota bacterium
CGGCCGGGCAGGCCCAGCCGGCCCACGCCCCGGCCGCCGACAGGACGGGACGGGACGGAACGGGACAGGAGATGGACGGCACGGCGCCCTCCGCGCAATGCCCGAGCCTGCCTTGAAATCGCCGCCCCTGCCCCAAGCTGCCCCGCGTCTTTCAAGAACAGCAAGCTTTTCACCATGTCCGAGAACGTCCGCAACGACAACGAGAACGACCAGCCCGTGGAAGCCGTGACCCCCGAAGCCGCCGCACCGGCCGATGCCGGCGCCACGCCCGACCTGCAGGCGGAACTGGCGGCCCTGAAGGCCAGGAACCAGGAGCTGTCCGACCAGTTCCTGCGCGCCCAGGCCGAGATGCAGAACATCCGCCGGCGCGCCGAAGAGGAAGTCGCCAAGGCCCGCAAGTTCGCCGTGGAGAGTTTCGCCGAGAGCCTGCTGCCCGTGTGGGACAGCCTCGAAGCCGGCCTGGCCCACCAGGACGCCACGCCCCAGCAGATCCGCGAGGGTGCCGAAGCCACCCTGCGCCAGCTCAAGACCGCGCTGGAGCGCAACAAGGTCGTCGAGATCAACGCCGCGCCGGGCACCAGGTTCGATCCGCACCAGCACCAGGCCATCTCCATGGTTGCGGCCGACCAGGAAGCCAACACCGTCGTCACGCTGCTGCAGAAGGGCTTCAACATCGCCGACCGCGTGCTGCGCCCGGCCCTGGTGACCGTGGCCGCGCCGAAATAAGGCCTGTGCCTTGAATCCGTAACAGATATCCACAACTACCGACGGACTGATTCACAGGGCGCGAGCCCGGAGATTGGAGAACACAACATGGCAAAGATCATCGGTATCGACCTCGGCACGACGAACTCGTGCGTTGCCGTCATGGAAGGCAACAACGTCAAGGTGATCGAGAACTCGGAAGGCGCGCGCACCACGCCCTCGATCGTGGCCTACCTGGAGGACGGTGAAGTCCTGGTCGGCGCCTCGGCCAAGCGCCAGGCCGTCACCAACCCCAAGAACACGATCTACGCGGTCAAGCGCCTGATCGGGCGTAAGTTCACCGAGAAGGAAGTGCAGAAGGACATCGAGCTGATGCCCTACAAGATCGTGCCCGCCGACAACGGCGACGCCTGGGTCGAAGAGCGCGGCAAGAAGCTCGCGCCGCCCCAGGTCTCGGCCGAGGTGCTGCGCAAGATGAAGAAGACCGCCGAGGACTACCTGGGCGAGGAAGTCACCGAGGCGGTGATCACGGTGCCGGCATACTTCAACGACAGCCAGCGCCAGGCCACCAAGGACGCCGGCCGCATCGCCGGGCTGGACGTCAAGCGCATCATCAACGAGCCCACGGCCGCCGCGCTGGCCTTCGGCCTGGACAAGCACGGCAAGGGCGACCGCAAGATCGTGGTCTACGACCTGGGTGGCGGCACCTTCGACGTCTCGATCATCGAAATCGCCGACGTCGACGGCGAGAAGCAGTTCGAGGTGCTCTCCACCAACGGCGACACCTTCCTGGGCGGCGAGGACTTCGACCAGCGCATCATCGACTACATCGTCACCGAGTTCAAGAAGGAACAAGGCGTCGACCTGAAGAACGACGTGCTGGCCCTGCAACGCCTGAAGGAAGCCGCCGAGAAGGCCAAGATCGAGCTCTCCAACAGCACGCAGACCGACATCAACCTGCCCTACATCACGGCCGATGCCTCGGGTCCCAAGCACCTGAACATCAAGCTCACGCGCGCCAAGCTGGAGTCGCTGGTCGAGGACCTGATCGAGCGCACCATCGCGCCGTGCAAGACCGCCATCAAGGATGCCGGCATCTCGGTCAACGACATCCAGGACGTGATCCTGGTCGGCGGCCAGACCCGCATGCCCAAGGTGCAGGAGAAGGTCAAGGAGTTCTTCGGCAAGGATCCGCGCAAGGACGTCAACCCCGACGAGGCGGTGGCCGTCGGAGCCGCCATCCAGGGCCAGGTGCTCTCGGGCGAACGCAAGGACGTCCTGCTGCTCGACGTCACCCCGCTGTCGCTGGGCATCGAGACCCTGGGCGGCGTGATGACGAAGATGATCAAGAAGAACACCACGATCCCGACGAAGTTCGCGCAGACCTTCTCGACGGCCGACGACAACCAGCCGGCCGTGACGATCAAGGTGTTCCAGGGCGAGCGCGACGTCGCCAGCGGCAACAAGCTGCTGGGCGAATTCAACCTCGAAGGCATTCCGCCGGCGCCGCGCGGCCTGCCGCAGATCGAGGTGACCTTCGACATCGACGCCAACGGCATCCTGCACGTGTCGGCCAAGGACAAGGGCACGGGCAAGGAAAACAAGATCACCATCAAGGCGAACTCGGGCCTGTCGGAAGCCGAGATCGAGAAGATGGTGAAGGACGCCGAGATCAACGCCGCCGAGGACAAGAAGAAGCTCGAACTGGTGCAGGCGCGCAACCAGGGCGAGGCGATGGTGCACAGCGTGCGCAAGAGCCTCGCCGACTACGGCGACAAGCTCGATGCCTCCGAGAAGGAGAAGATCGAGGCCGCGGCCAAGGAGCTCGAGGAGTCCCTGAAGTCCGAGGACAAGGACGCCATCGAGGCCAAGACCACGGCGCTGATGACGGTCAGCCAGAAGCTGGGCGAGAAGATGTACGAGGCGCAGCAGGCCGCGGGCGGCGCGGCCGGCCCGCAGGGCGCCGGCCCCGAAGCTGCCGCCGGCGCGTCCGCCAAACCCGCGGACGACGACAATGTCGTGGACGCGGAGGTGAAGGAAGTCAAGAAGGGCTGACAGCGGCCCCGGGAACGAGGGGCCAGGGCTAGGGAACAGGGAAGACCGAACCGGCCGGCCCCTGGTCCCAGGCCCTGGCCCCTGCTCCGTTTTCAAGAAAGCACATGGCCACAAAACGCGATTACTACGAAGTCCTCGGCGTCCCCAAGAATGCCTCGGAGGACGAGATCAAGAAGGCTTATCGCAAGCTGGCGATGAAGTACCACCCGGACCGCAACCAGGGTGAGAGCGCCAAGGACGCCGAAGCGAAGTTCAAGGAGGCCAAGGAAGCCTACGAGATGCTGTCGGAGCCGGAGAAGCGCGCGGCCTACGACCAGTACGGCCATGCGGGCGTCGATCCCAGCATGCGCGGAGGCGGCGCCGGCGCGGAAGGCTTCGGCGGCTTCGCCGAGGCCTTCGGCGACATCTTCGGCGACATCTTCGGCCAGGCCCAGGGGCGCGCCGGCGGCGGCCGCGGCCGCCAGGTCTACCGCGGCAGCGACCTGTCGTACGCGATGGAGATCACGCTGGAGGAAGCGGCCAAGGGCAAGGACGCGCAGATCCGCATCCCGTCCTGGGAAGAGTGCGAAACGTGCGACGGCAGCGGCGCCAAGCCGGGCACCCAGGCCAAGACCTGCGCCACCTGCCACGGCCAGGGCGTGGTGCAGATGCGCCAGGGCTTCTTCAGCGTGCAGCAGACCTGCCCGCACTGCCGCGGCACCGGCAAGATCATCCCCGAGCCGTGCCCCACCTGCCATGGCCAGGGCAAGGTCAAGAAGCAGAAGACGCTGGAAGTGCGCATTCCCGCCGGCATCGACGACGGCATGCGCATCCGCAGCGCCGGCAATGGCGAACCCGGCACCAACGGCGGGCCGCCCGGCGACCTGTTCATCGAGATCCGGCTGAAGAAGCATCCGATCTTCGAGCGCGACGGCGACGACCTGCACTGCGTGGTGCCGGTGAGCATCGCGCGCGCGGCCCTGGGCGGCGAGATCGACGTGCCAACGCTCGACGGCAAGGCGGCCATCGACATCCCCGAGGGCACCCAGGCCGGCAAGCAGTTCCGCCTGCGCGGCAAGGGCATCAAGGGGGTGCGCTCCAGCACCGCCGGCGACCTCTACTGCCACATCGCGGTGGAGACGCCGGTGAAGCTGACCGAGCACCAGCGCCGGCTGCTGAAGGAACTCGACGACTCCCTCAAGAAGGGCGGCCCCAAGCATTCGCCCAACGAGGAGACCTGGGCGGACAAGCTGAGGAACTTCTTCTCCTCCTGACCGGGG